>QKGK01000103.1 GCA_003250455.1 Chloroflexota bacterium
TGACGCGCACCCTCTCACCTCGAGGGTGTTTTTCTTTGCCAGGATAACTCAACGGCAATGATTGCAGGAACAGACAGGAAAATTTTTCAGGAGGAACCAATGGATTTGAAACATCAGGTCGAGACACTCATGCAGGGAACTGAGTATGGAGACAATGAACTAAAACAAGCTATGGCAGATGAACTGCTGGAACGCTTGAAAGAGGCCGAAAAAGAAGGACGTCCGCTGCGGGTTTACTGTGGGTACGACCCCACTTCAACGGACCTGCATTTGGGCCACACGATTACGATGCGGAAATTACGCCAGTTCCAGGATTTCGGACATCATGTGATCTTTTTAATCGGGAACTACACCTCCCTAATCGGCGACCCATCTGATAAAGATAAGCTGCGCCCGATCCTGACAGAGCAGCAAGTGCTGGATAATGCCTTGACCTATGCAGAACAGGCTTACCGTGTATTGGAAAAAGATAAAACTGAAGTGGCTTACAACGCGGAGTGGTTATCCAAACTAAGTTTTGCCCAATTGATCCGCCTGGCTTCCAATTTCACCGTTCAACAGTTTATTAACCGGGATAACTTCAAAAAACGCTGGGAAAATGGCGACCCGGTTTACTTGCATGAAACGTTTTACGCCATCATGCAGGCGTATGACGCATTCCAATTACGGGCAGATTGCCAGGTGGGGGGTTCTGACCAACTGTTCAACATTATCACCGCAGGCCGAAAGTTGATGACCGCATTGGGCGGTAAACCGAATATTGGGATCATTATGGGAATTTTGCCGGGCACGGATGGTGAGATCCGGATGAGTAAATCCCTGGGGAACCATATTCCAATCAACACCAATGCAGAGGATATGTTTGGCAAGGTGATGAGCATTCCGGATAAAGCCATGTCGGAATATGCCCGTTTGGCAACCCGGTGGTACTCTGAAGAGGTAGAAGCTTTTGAAGAGGGGATCAATTCGGGTAAGGTGCATCCGCGCGATGCAAAGATGGACCTGGCCCAGGAGATTGCTGAAATCTTTTACGGCGCTGAGGAAGCTCAAGCTGCAAAGGAAGCATTTATCAATGTTTTCCAACAGGGAAATCTGCCGGAAGAGATGGAAGAGCACTTGCTGCAACCAGAGCAAACTGTCTTGGATGTCCTTGAAGTTGCAGGACTGGCGAAATCTCGAGGTGATGGCCGCCGACTGATCCAACAGAACGGCGTAAAGTTGGATGGGGAGACGCTCTCTGACCCCAATGAGGTTTTGGATCGGGAAGGGGTGCTCCAGGTCGGTAAGCGGCGGTTCCTGAAACTTGTCAAATAGTAGCGAAACAAAACGGGCTTCCGAAAATCCGGAAGCCTGTTTTTGATTTAAAGAGCTTTAGGGGATGAGGGTGTAATTGTCGAGTGCTTCTTGCAGCAGTCCCTGGCCGATCCGGGAGGCAAATTCAGGGTCGAAGCGTTCAATTAATACCACGACAGTTAACGCATATTCGGTATTTGGAAGAGTCCCGGACAAATACCATGTGAGTTGTGTCCCTGTTTCGGTGATGGCGCTAGCGGTTGTTTCCCAGAAATCTCTCTGGGGATCAGCAAGCATCGATGCGGTTTGGTTTGCCTGGACAGCGGTAAAAACGTTTGTACCCTGGTCGGATGAGAGGTAGCTAAGCCAGTTTCCCTGAATGTCTTCCGCGGAAAGGATTAACTGCGGGGTTGGGCGAATTCCCTGGTTGCTGAGACTGGCGGCGGCTAATGCCATTTGAAGGGGAGATATCAATACATCGGCCTGGCCAATTGCGGTGACAGCCGGAGTAGAGATACTGGTGGGGATAACCGCTTGAGCAATATCGGCACGGATTGCAGGAGTTTCATAAAACCCCAGGTCTGAAAATAGTTGCTGCAATCCCGCTTCCCCAAGGGAATTCCCAAGGAACTCGATCGGGCCTGGGCATCCGCTTTGAATCACTTCTCCCCAGGTGGCAGGGAGGGAGATGGTTTTGGTGCAGGTGAGTTTGCCGGTCTCAAGCGGTGAGGAAAGTTCTGTGATCTCTCCGGGCAGATCACCCGAACTGCCATTGATTGCGGCGATGAAGGGGGCGAGCGCGGCTCCTGGTGGATAAAGGCTTTGCGTGGCCCGGTTCAGGAGCGGTGATTGGGGGTTGTCGTTGAGTATTTCCCAATTCTCATCCAACGCATTTGCATCGTAAAATGGAGAGGAATAAAGTACCAACAGTTCGCCTGTTTTGGCATCCATTAAAACCACCGCTCCCGGCGTATTGGGAAGGAGTTCTGCGGCGTTTTGTTGTAGATCGCTGTCAATTGTGATCGTTGCGTCCAGCCCTTCGGGAGATTGTCCATAGAGCAAATGGTCCAGCCAAATTTGCCATTGCGATTGGTTTTCCAGCCCTCGCAAGATATCATCCAAACTGGATTCGAGTCCTGCCTGACCAAAGAATGGTTGCGTATAGCCAATCAAGGGACTTAACTCCGGGTAACGGTAAGCTCTCGTATAATCTCCTGAGCTTCCTTCAGTATAGCTGAGCGGGATTTCATTCCGGTCGTAGATCGTACCGCGTTGGACAAAGCGATCAGAGATCGAGCGGCGGGCATTGTCTGTTCGGGTGAGCAGGTCGGGGCCGCGCCAAAGACTCCACCAACTGGTCAGCAGACCAATGGCGAAAAATCCAATCAGCAGTATCCCGGCAATATGGAATATGGGAGCAGCGTTGCTTTTTAGCGGCTTTGTATCCTGTTCCTGCAGGTTGATGGCTGTAATGAGGAGCAGGGCAATAAAAGTAGTCAGAAGGGAAGACCCCCCATACGAGAAAAATGGTAAGGTGACACCGGTAAGCGGCAATAAGCGGATATTTCCGCCGATGATCAGGATAGTTTGGCTGGCAATATAAGTCGCCAATCCAGTGGATAGGTAGCGGTGGTAGCGGTTATTTGCTTTAAGCCCAATCTGAAATCCCTGGAAAGTGAAAAGCATGACCGCAATCACCAGGGCTAATGCACCAGGAAGTCCGTATTCTTCTCCAACTGCTGCATAGATAAAATCTGAAAATGCGATGGGCACCAAATTGGGATATCCCATTCCCGGACCACGACCAGTCATCCCGCCGGCTGCAATGGAGATGAGGGACTGGACGATTTGATAGGAGCGCCCGGATGGATCTAACCAGGGGTTGATCCAGGCCTCAAAACGGAGCTGCACGACGTCAAAGAGGTAATAACCCAGCAGGGCCGCCAGGGCAATTGTCAGCAGGCTGATCAAAAGAAGGCGTTTTTTTCCGGTAGCAATATAGATCATACTGGCGTAGATGAATACAAAGATTGTTGCTGTACCTAGATCTTTTTGGATCACAAGGATGAGCAGGGCGATTCCGCCCATCACCAGTGTTGGCGCGATTGTGGGGAGAAGGCTGGTGGAAAATGGCTGGCGATCTGCAAAATATGCTGCCAGATATAAGATCAGCAGTAATTTCAGTGGCTCTGAGGGCTGCAGGTATATACCGCAGCAGCCCAGCCAGAGATTTGGCTCACCTCCATTGGGATTAATACCAAAAATCAGTGTTAGGGTTGTGAGGGCCAGACCAGAAAATAGCCATAAATATTTGTGTTCCCGCAAGATTCTGAGGAGTTGGGAGTGGAATCTTAATCCTGTAATGACAGTGATGACCGAAACTCCCAGCCAGATCGTCTGTTTGACTCCCAAGGTGGAAGATAATCGCCAAATTGTGAGCAGCCCCCAACCTGAAATTAATGCAGCCAAAGGAATCAGCAGCGGACTGAAACTGGCATTCTCATCATCAAAACTAAGCAGCAAAACAGCAAAAGAAAAAAACCAGACAAAAAAGCCTATCCAGTGCATCCAGTTTAGCGGCGTATTAAAAGATTTCGCCTGTGCAGTGGGGGCCAATGTGATGGTAACCGAAACCAGCGCAAGGAAACTGCTGATCAGAGCGAAAAATTTCCCTTGCCGGGTTTTAAATAGCGATGGAAGATTTCTTTTGATATTTTCGATCACGATTTTAAGTGATATTTTCCAACC
>QKGK01000133.1 GCA_003250455.1 Chloroflexota bacterium
CAGGGCGCTGTCATACCTTTTCAGGTTGAGGTAGGCATGGCACAGGCTGAACATGGTCTTCCCCAATTCTTCCATGCTGTCGGTGGATTCGAGGATGTCGTAGCTTTGCTGCAGATAGGATAGCCCTTTGGTGGGCTCGGAAAGGTCAATGTAAATATACCCGATATGATTGAGGGCCTGGCCTTCCAATACCTTGTTTTTACTCTGCTGGGCAATCTTCAGCGCCCTGAAGAGGAAATCCAGCGCTTCGGAGTAGTTCTTCAGCATAGTATTGGTGAAGCCAATTTTATTTAGCCGGATGCCGATCTCTTTGAGGTCTTTGGAATCTTCTGCAATCTCGTACGACTGGGAGAATTTTTCCAGGGCGTGGGGGTGGTCGCCGATGGCAAAATAAATATCTCCCTGGATCAGCAGAATGTCTGCCAGATCCAGCTGCTGGCGAACGCCTTTCCGGGGATCAGTTTTGATCCAATCAAAGAGTTGGATGGATATATCCAGCGCCTTTTGTGGCTGCGTGTGGGTATTTTGAATCGCAAGCGTTTTGAGCCGGTCAAATTCCTGCTTTTTTTTGATCGGATCATTTTCCAGTTTATTCATGTGCTCTGCGATACTGTTTCGAAAAGTCATGCAATGATAATTCCCTCTCAAGATTTATACAGTTCCCGGTGCGATATTTTAGCACATTAACCTGTGAAACCGGAAAATTCTTGAAAGTGTGTGTAAATGCACCAGGATGAACCTTGCTGCGCTGATGCAAATTTTTAACCCATAATGATAATGGTTTTTGGTATATTCCCGCTAGCAGTTGATGGAGTCGATGAAGGGTTTACACCTAATCAATGGTTTGACTTAAATTTTACTTGATTTTTGCCGTTTTCAACTTAAAGATTTTGATAGATGCCGAAAAAAGGGCATTCTTACGCAATGTTTGAGCCGAAAGCGGCCAATTATCATATTTTCGTCATGCGCTTGATTTGATATTACGCTGTTTTTTCGCTTTTTGCCATGTTATAGTATAGAAAAAACCGAAAATGGAAAATAAGATGGAAAATTTTCAGGACAAATTGTATAACGCCTATCAGGCGGCGGAAAAAGGGAATTTCGATCACGCCCGGATTCTTTTGGAAGAAACCCTGTATGAGTTCCCGGACACCATTGAAGCCTGGCTGCTCCTGGCCGACCTTGCCGATTCAACGGATGAAGCGCGGCAGTGCTACCAGATGGTTTTGGAGATCGATGCCAATAACTGGATTGCCCAACACCGGATGAAACTGCTGTTCTCCAGTGCAAGTGAATCCAATGGCTTTGAAATCTCAGCTGAGCCGCAAAAATATTCTGAAGATGATTTTACATCGGTGGATGTTTTTGGGGAGTTGGATGAAATGGCCGCAGAGGATGAGGAAGAGAAAGCGTCCACATCCCAGGATGGCCCAACACTGAAAGAAAGTTACGCAGCGCATAAAAAACTGGTGCTTGGCGTGGGCAGCGGTGTACTGGTGGCGTTTGTACTGGGGGTAGTGCTTTGGTTCCTCTCGATTGGGTTTATCGCCTGGCGGATGGGTTATTTGGTCCTGGGTAGCTAGTGTTCCGTCAAACATCATTCGATGGGTGCCAAAGTTTATCGACGGAACACTTTAAACTTTGTCAAAGGCTGGCAGCAGATATATGAACAACAACCGTTCATCGTTAGGCGATACTTTCAATCCATCTTTTTAGCTTTGACAAAGTAATAGATCCACTTCCGATAACGTGAAACAGGGTTGGGAATTTCCCAACCCTGTTTTTAATGTAGAATAATTTTCCTGTGTTCAGGCAGTAGCGAGCTGAAAACTGGCTGCCTGCCGGCGGTAAACCCACGCCAGACCCAAATAGTAAGCAAAATAAGCAAACACTTCGGTCAGGGAGGGGTTGCCGTTGTAGCCAAACAGGGCTTTGAGAATTTCTCCACCGAGCGAAGTTTCATCCAGGATGGGGTTGATGTCCCAAACGTGCTCGATCACGGAGGGGATTATCCCCGCCTCATTGAGTTCATGCACGCCATGCGCCACCAGACCGGCCGCAAACAGGATCAGCAGAATGCTGGTGACCCGGAAAAACTGGCTCAGGTTCAGTTTGATCAGGCGGTTGAAAAGCAAATAGCCGATCAATACTGCCACGGCCAGACCAACCCCGGCCCCCAGCAGGATCGAAAATCTGTCGGTGGTATAGGATGTGGCTGTCAGGATGAGTACCAGCTCCAGCCCTTCGCGGATGATGGCGAGAAACGCCAGGGAAAACATCGCGCCTTTACTCCCGGCGATCACAGCCCGACGCACATCGCTGGATAGCTGGGAGTTGATCGTTTGGGATTGGCGCTGCATCCAAAGGATCACCCAGGTAAGCACGCCAGCAGAAAGCAGCATGGTGATGCCTTCGAATGTGGCTTCGGCTGTACCCTCGAAAGATGCTCCAACCCATTGCAAGATCAACGCAGCAAGAATGCTTGCGCCAACTGCCAGGGCAGCCCCTCCCCAGACGTGGGTGCGGAACTCCGGCCGTTCTATCTTCTTCAGGGTCCCCAACAAAATGCCAATAATCAACGCCGCTTCTAGTCCTTCCCGGAATGAAAGCAGTAAACTAGGAACCATTTAAATCTCCTTGAAAAACTTATGGTATTCCATAAGTTTTATCATAAAAATTTATGGTTCGCCATAAAATGATGGAATTTTTAAGAATTTCGTCTTATTTATTCTGCAAACTGGCGAGTTTAAGGCCTGGAATTAAAAAATGGTGAGAAATCCGGAAATTTGTTTGCATTCGAATTTGGAATGTGATACACATGAATATGGCAATGTCAAACATATGGCGCTTTGGAGAGTTCCATTGGAAATGAGATGCAGCAACTGCCGGCGGCGATTAGGGAAAGACCTGCTCTCTTGTCCCCGCAGAGATGAGGGTAAAAGAAGCACCTGCCAGTTTCAGGTGGAACAGCGCCATTTGCCGAAAAAAGGGTGGGGCATGCTGGTGGCGGTTGGACTGGTGGTGGCCCTGATGCCTGTGATTGCCTACCTGATCGGAAAAGGGCTGCCACTGTGGGTCAAGGGGGTGCTTTCTCCTTTCCTGCTCTTCGGCGGCGGGGCCATTGTGACCGGGGTATTTCAGTTTTTGGGTAAAGAGACGATCGTGTTCAATCCGGTGAGCGGACAAAGCTGGCGCCAAATCACGCTGCTGGGCATCCCGGTTTCGGGATCCGTTTCCGGCGCAATCGAACGGATCCCCTGGCAAGGGGCTCCCGCCCGCGTGATGCGCTACCCCGCCAGCGTGGCTTCGCTTTACCGGCAGGATTCAGCACCAGACATTTTCTCCATCGCGATGCTGCAATTGGTCGCCCAGGATGTGATCCTGTTGGGGCAAATCGCAGTTAAAAACCAGCTGGGCCGCGGTAAGTTGATCTATGTCCTCCAGCCTGGGGCGCAATACGCCTCTGGAGCTGTGCATGGCAGCCTGGAACAGCGTATATGGGAAATTGTCGGGCAGGCAGGGTATCCGGGGAGCAATTTCCATTTTAAGGGGAAGGACTACGAACGCTTGTATCGTTCGGCGTTAACTTTGGAGGATGTGCTGCTGATGGTTTTCGAAGGAGGGCAGCCAAACCCGGAAAAATTTTTAGTCTCGGAAATCGTGGGGAAGGAAGCGGAGGAATTGTCTTTGGGAATGATCCGGGGGGAGCGGGTGAAGAAATTAAACCCGGGACCAAATACCATGGGCAAGATTGCACTGGACATCCGTTCGGTGGAACAGCTTTACCGGGATTTTTGGACTACTGATCCGGAGCATGCCCGCGAGATCCTGGCACGCATCGATTTGTTCATCCTGACCGAGTTGCCGATCAAAATGGAGCAGGATTAGAGCAGCAGCCCGATAGAGAGCAGCACGCAGTACAGCAGCAGCATCTGCCCGGTTTGTCCGAGGGTGGCATTGAGCGCTTTCCCGGCTGCATCCGAGCGCAATACCGCCACCAATTTGACGGCTTTTGGAATAGAAAGGTAGCTGA
>QKGK01000417.1 GCA_003250455.1 Chloroflexota bacterium
GGAATTTGAAAAATGGTTCACCCGCCCTTCCAACCGCTGGAACAGGGGGAATGACCTTTCCCCGGAGGCATTGCGTGCGATGGCAGATTTTATTATGGAACGCGATGCCCGGCGGGAAGGCAAGACAATTGTGGGCGATAAAAGCCCCAACGTACTCCTTAACGGGAAAGCTGTGAGCGAGATGCACACTTTTTACCCGGATGCGCGCCTGATCTATATTGTGCGCGATGGACGCGATACGCTGGTCTCGCATTTATTCCAGAACTTTATCGATGGGGAAGAGCATTTATCCAGGAATCAGCTGGCCTTGCGGGATGAGTTTGCCCGCAATCCCGACCCGTTCATGAATGGCGAGAAATCCTTATTTACCGAAACTTCCATCCGGCGGATGGCGAGCGGCTGGGTGAAAAACGTGCAGGAAACCGACAGGATGGGCAGGGAGATCTATCAGGACCGCTACTATGTGCTGCGGTATGAAGATTTGCTCCGCGAACCCTATGAGACGATCCAGAAAGTCTGGGCGTTTTTAGGGGCAACCCCGCAGGATGTATCCGGCAAGGTAGCCTCAGAAATGGCCAGCAACCCGGATGCGGCTTATCAAAAAGAGGTTGCCGGCGACCTGGTACAGAATTTGGAAAAAGGCAAGCGCGGCTCCTGGCATGAGCTTTTCACCGAGCGGGATAAGCGCATCTTTAAAGAGATCGCCGGGGAAACGCTGATCGCCTGGGGCTACGAAAAGGATATGGAGTGGTAAGCAGATGAAATTCATGATCGCAGGATTAGGGTCAATCGGGCGAAGGCATTTACGCCTTCTGAAAGCCCTGGGAGAAACGGATATTTTGCTCTACCGCACCCACCAGTCCACCCTGCCGGAGGATGACCTCAGCGGATACCCCGTGGAGACGGACCTGGCGGCTGCTCTGGCAGCCCGGCCGGATGCGGTGATCGTTTCCAACCCTACTGCACTGCACCTGGATGTTGCCATCCCGGCAGCGGAGCAAGGCTGCCATATTTTGCTGGAAAAACCGGTCTCACACAACCTGACCGGCCTGGATAAATTAAAGCAGGCCGCCGAAAAAAGCGGCGTACGTATTTTGGTCGGGTTCCAGTTCCGCTACCATCCTGGATTGCAAAAGATCGTGGATACA
Organism: Chloroflexota bacterium; assembly: GCA_003250455.1. Classification (GTDB taxonomy): domain Bacteria; phylum Chloroflexota; class Anaerolineae; order Anaerolineales; family UBA11579; genus UBA11579. Next base: position 1,149 of record QKGK01000417.1, read on the forward strand.
CTTGCCTCCGGTGAGGTCGGCCGTCCGGTCTCATTCGGGGCCCATTGGGGAGAATATTTGCCCGGCTGGCATCCCTGGGAGGATTACCGCACCAGTTACAGCGCCCGGAAAGACCTGGGCGGCGGCGTGATCCGCACGCTGACACACCCGCTGGACTATCTGCATTGGATGTTTGGAGAAGTGGATGCGTTATGGTCATTCAATGGGCAATTGAGCGATCTGGAGCTGGAGGTGGTGGATACCGCCGAGATTGGACTGCGCTTTGCCAACCGGGTGATCGGCAGCGTGCATCTCAATTATTTGCAGCGGCCTCCCAGGCATCAGCTGGAGATCGTATGCACCGGTGGCACCATCCGCTGGGATAATGCCGGTACCGGCGTGGAAATCTACCGGGCAGTGGATGGCCTGTGGGAGTTCTTCCCGCTGCCGGATGGTTTTGAGCGCGATGACCTCTTCCGCCAGCAAATGCAGCACTTTTTACAGGTGGTAAGAGGGGAAGCGTCGCCCCGCTGCACCCTGGATGACGGGGCCTTTGCTTTAGAGTTGGCATTGGCGGCCCATCAGTCAGCGGAACAAAATGCTTTATGGACGCCTTCAACCAGCCACGTGGGAGAATCTGCGTGAAAGACTTGTATACAATCGACCGGAAGGATCGCTGGGAGTATGCCGGAGAAAAGATCATTGAAGTATTGGAACAAGCAGGAGAGAATTATTGAGCGACTAAATCAATCAGCGGTGACATGTGAAATTAATCTCGCATGAAAACCTCATTTTGTGGTAACATGTTAGGCTGTGTATGGCCTAATTACGCTAACAAATTAATCATTGCCTACCCTGGCAAACAACATAGGAGTTTTTGATGGCACTAACAAAAGATAGCAAGGTGATTTCCCCCTATGGTGGGAAATTGGTCAACCTGGTAACCGAAGGTGAAGAACGTGAAGCCCTGAAACAGGAAGCGGCTCGGCTGCCTTATATCCAGGTTTCTGAACGGGTATTGAACGACCTGGAACTGCTGGCAACCGGTGGTTTCTCCCCGCTCGACCGCTTTATGGGACAGGAAGATTACCAGCGGGTGATGGACGAGATGCGGTTGAAAGACGGCACGCTGTTCCCCCTCCCGATCACGCTGCCGGTGAACGAAGAAGACCTGCCCGAAGATGTAGAGAAAATCGTCCTGCGGGATGCACGCAACAATATGATCGCCGTGATGACCGTGGAAGAAGCCTACAAATGGGACTGGAAAGAAGAGGCCCAAAAGGTATTGGGCAGCACCGACCCGCGCCACCCGCTTGTTGCGGAGATGGTCCGCTGGGGCGACACATACATTTCCGGCGAGCTGAAAATTATCAATATGCCCTCTTACAACGATTTCGTGGAACTGCGCCGCACACCGGCGGAGGTTCGCGCCCTCCTTGAAGAGCTGGGACAGACCAATGTGGTTGCCTTCCAGACCCGCAACCCCATGCACCGCGTCCACGAGGAACTGACCAAACGTGCCGCCGAGGAGATTGGCGGGGCGCTGTTGATCCATCCGGTGGTTGGCCTGACCAAACCCGGCGACGTAGATCACTACACCCGCTGCCGCGTGTACAAAGCCCTCTACGATAATTATTACGACAAAGAGAAAACCGTGCTCAGCCTGCTGCCACTTGCCATGCGCATGGCCGGCCCGCGCGAAGCGCTGCTGCATGCAATTGTCCGCCGCAACCACGGCGTGACCCACTTCATTGTCGGACGTGACCACGCCGGCCCCGGTGTGGATGGCGAAGGCAAACCCTTCTACGGCCCCTACGATGCCCAGGAAATGCTTTCCGCACACCAGGATGAGATCGGTGTGCAGATGGTGCCTTTCAAATGGATGGTTTACCTGGCAGACGAGAACCGCTATGAAGAAGCTGACAAAGTTCCGGAAGGCGCAGTTGTAAAGACCATTTCCGGCACCCAGGTGCGGGATGATTACCTGGCCAAGGGGAGACTGCTGCCCGAATGGTTCACCCGCAAAGAGACCGCCGAAATATTGATGGAAGCCAATCCCCCGCAGCACCGCCGTGGTTTCTGCCTGTGGTTCACCGGCCTGAGCGGCGCAGGGAAATCCACGATTGCTGAATCAGTTGTGCCGATGCTGCTGGAACGCGGCCGTCAGCTGACCGTGCTGGATGGCGATGTCGTCCGCACTCACCTTTCCAAAGGTTTGGGATTCAGCAAGGAAGACCGCGACACCAATATTTTGCGCATCGGCTTCGTGGCTGGCGAGATCACCCGCCACAACGGCACCGTGATCTGCGCGGCGATCAGCCCGTACAGCCGGACCCGTAATGAAGTCAAGAAATTGATCGGCCACGACCGCTTTATCGAGGTGTTTGTGGATACCCCGCTGGAGGTTTGTGAAAGCCGCGATGTGAAAGGGCTGTACGCCAAAGCACGCGCCGGCGAGATCAAAGGCTTCACCGGGATCGACGATCCTTACGAGGCTCCCCGCGACCCGGAGATCCGCCTGGATACAGTGGCGAACTCCCCGGACGAATGTGCGTCCCAGATCGTCGGCTATTTGACCGACCGAGGGTTCCTCAGACTGGACGAAGAATAAACCAGATGTGAGATTATGGGGCGGGCGAGGACAAGACCTTGCCCGCCCCGATAGGATTAAATGGTATGTCTGCACTCCCTGAGATGTTTGACCTGAGTGGAAAAGGCGCCATCGTAACCGGCGGCGCAGGGCTGTTGGGCAGCCAATTTTGCAAGACCCTGGCCCAGGCTGGCGCAGGTGTGTCTGTGGTCGATATCAACGCCGCTGTGATCGAAAAAGTGGTTGATGAGATCACCGCAGCGGGCGGGAAAGCCCTGGCGATCCCCACCGATATCACCGATCCTGCGTCCGT
>QKGK01000338.1 GCA_003250455.1 Chloroflexota bacterium
CATCTTTGGTAAGGTTGCATGTGATCTCAATTTCACCCTTACCCTCTCCACCATACGCATGCTCAATAATATTGGAACAAGCCTCATCCACAGCTAATTGGACCTCATATGTCGCGCGGTCATTCAAACCAACTTGATTAGCTTGCTCAGCGATAAAATCACTGATCTCAGACAGGTTTGAAAACTCACCTGCAAAAATCTTGGATGACATCGAAATTAAAAAGCTCCTACAGCGCTGATCACATCATCATACATATTAAAATAATGATTCATTCCAACCAGGTCCAGGGAATCCTGAATCTTCTGGGGAACACTCGCCAGCACTAACTCCCCACGATTATAGCGTTTGCAGGCTTTCTGGGTTTGGATCAGAACCCACCAACCTTTACTGGACATAAACTCCACATCCGTCATATCAAAAACGATCTTATACACACCTTTTTCCTGGACCGTTTCAAAGGCTTCCATCAGCGAATCTCCCGTATTGCTATCAATACGGCCATCCATTTTCACTAATGTGCAATGCTTGTACTCACTAGTCGTAATCGCCATCATTTGCTCCTCACTCTTAAAAATAAAAGAAATTGTGGAAATGTTCGAAAAATTATATCATGACAATTTATATTAACACTTAAAATGAGATGAGTTTTTCCCGACCCGAATCATACAAAATTGCAATTGTCTAAATGTGAAATTTCCGATACACTTATTGAAACGGAGGTGTGCATGGGAGCGTTAAAAACTATCGGATATATCTTTGCGGCGGTATTGATCCTCTTTGGGGTTCTTTTTTTGCTGGCAGCATTTGGAGAGACCTGGAACCCCGGATGGGCGATCCTGGGGGGTATTCTTCTCGTCATCGGGTTTGGCATCATTCTGGTCGCCAGCCTGTTCATCAAATCACCATCTTCAACCACCCAGAACACTACCCTTCAGGTGAATCTTCCCGGAGATGTGAATATTGAGCGTTTCCAGTGCAAAGATTGTGGGTCACAATTGACAATGGACAATGTTAAAATGGTCGCTGGAGCTCCAATGGTTGAATGCCCCTATTGCAACGCTACCTACCAACTAACTGAAGATCCAAAGTGGTAAGGATTTGGCCAAGGAAAGCACAATGAATAAAAACTGGATCAAACGATCCCTGATTTTTCTTCTGATTTTTACATTTACAACCATCACCACCCCGGCAATTGCCCAAACATACGCATTCCAGGTTGATCGGGAGGTGGTCAACGTCTATTGGGAAGAGGACGGCACTATGTCCCTCTCATACGAATTTGGGTTCATTAACGCAAACTACGCCGACCCGATGGAGTATGTTGACGTTGGCATGCCGAATGCCACCTATAACCTTTCAAGCGCTTCTGCAACGGTCAATGGGAACCCGGTCTTCCATATCGCATACTCTACCTATGTATCTGGGGCAATAGAGTTGGGATTAGGCTCAAATGCTATCCAACCTGGGTCTGCTGGCACGGTAACTTTCCAGATTTCAGGAATCCAGGAAGTCCTTTATGTGGACTCCAAAGATGATTCCTATGCCAGCGCAGTGTTCTCCCCTCAATGGTTTGATCCCGACCTCGTATCAGGCTCCACCGACCTGACCGTGATCTACCATTTCCCGCCAGGTCTTTCCCCGGACGAACCCCGCTGGCACCAGGCACCTTCCGGTTTCCCCTCTGAGCCAGCCACAGGCTACGACGATAACGGAAGGATTACGTATACCTGGCGAAATCCCAACGCCAACGCTTATACGCAGTACTTGTTTGGCAGTTCATTTCCCCAAACATTGGTCCCTGCTGCTTCAGTAGCTACCCCCACATTCTGGCAGAACCTGGGCATCGACCCGGAGGCTTTATTCGGATGGTTGTGTATCTGCGGGATCGGTTCGTTGTTTGTCGCCATCCCGGCACTCTCCATTCGCAGCGCTCAAAAACGCAAAATGCAGTACCTTCCTCCCAAGCTGGCAATCGAAGGACATGGCATCAAGCGCGGCCTCACAGCCATTGAAGCGGCAATTTTATTGGAACAGCCCATGGATAAGATTCTCACCATGATCCTGTTCGCGACGATCAAAAAAGGTGCTGCCAAGGTGGTTTCAAAAGAACCGTTGAATATTGAAGTGATCGAACCCCTCCCCAATGACCTCCGTGCATACGAGGAAGAATTCCTGATCGCCATGGCTGAACAAGGCAACGCCAAGAAAAAACGCGCCTTGCAAACTGTGATGGTCAACCTGGTGAAAAGCGTTTCAAAGGCCATGAAAGGTTTTAGCCAGCGCGAATCCCGCGATTACTATAAAAAGATTATTGAAGCCGCCTGGAACCAGGTGGAAGATGCCGATACGCCCGAAGTAAAAAGCGAGACCTACGACAAGGTCATGGAATGGACTATGCTGGACAACGAATATGATGACCGCACGCGGCGTGTATTCCGCAGCTACCCTGTTTTCCTTCCCACCTGGTGGCACAATTACAGTCCCGGGACTTCGGGAGGGACACCCTCACTTGGAAAATCGGGGATGCCAACTTCCCGGTCCACTCCTGGAAGCGGCATGCCCACCTTGCCGGGTTCTGAGTTTGCCGGCTCTATCGTCACCGGCGTGCAGGATTTTGCCACCGGCGTGATCGGCGGTCTGGCAGGGTTCACTAGCGAGGTCACCGAAAAAACCAACCCGGTACCAAAAGCCAGCAGCAGTGGCAGCTACCGCTCTTCAGGTGGTGGAGGAAGTTCCTGTGCTTGCGCCTGTGCCTGTGCAGGATGCGCTTGCGCTTGTGCGGGAGGAGGACGGTAGATGCAGAACTTTTTCGAAACCCTCAAAAAGTCTTTCTTCCCTGGTCCAAAAGCTGAACCACTGCCCCCCGGAATTTACCATTACCAGGCACCGGAGGATGATCCGCTAAATTATCGGCTGCACCTTCGGTTGGAGGAAGGCGGTGCCGGATTGCTGATCATTAACGCCGCAACGGTCCTGCACCTCAACCAGACCGCCGCAGAATACGCCTATCACATCGTCCGGCAAACCCCGCTGGAAGATGCGATCGAGTCCATCCAAAGGCGGTATGACGTCAGCCGGACAGATATATTGAATGACTTTTCCAACCTCAAAGAACAAATCCAAACCCTCATCGAGCTGCCAGACCTCGATCCGGTCACCTATATGGACATGGACCGTCACGCTCCCTATTCCGATGCCATCACAGCCCCTTACAGGCTGGACTGCGCCATCACATACCAGGTACCGGAATCCGCATCCACTGAAGTTGCGCCAATTCAAAGGGTAGACCGCGAACTCACTACACAGGAATGGAAAGATATTCTGAGTAAAGCCTGGCAGGCAGGTATCCCTCATGTGATCTTTACCGGGGGAGAGCCGACTCTGCGCGAGGACCTGGCCGAACTGATCGCGGCCGCGGAAGAAAATGGACAGGTCACCGGGATTGTCACCGATGGCTATAAGCTCAGCGATTCCAATTATCTGCATACGCTGTTAAGTGCAGGTCTGGACCATACCCTGATCGTGCTGCAACCCGAAGACGAGAAAAGCTGGGAATCGCTGGCAAGCTTCTCCTTCTGGTCGGAGACCATGGACGAGGACCTCTTTGTTGCTGTTCACCTAACCCTTACGGATGAAAACAAGCACAACTTCCAGTCCCTGATCGAAAAGCTCGCACTTGCAGGTGTTACCGCCATCTCTCTGAGCACGAACAGCAAATCCCTCACCCAGGAGCTGAAAAATGCCCAGGAATTTGCCTATGCCAAAGATCTGGAACTTGTCTGGGATATCCCGGTGCCCTATTCTGCCCTCAACCCGATTGCCCTTGAACTTGAAAATGCAGAAGAAGAGGTCAATACCGTATCTGGTGCCGGTCGGGGATGGCTTTATATTGAACCGGATGGTGATATCCTCCCCGGGCAGGGAATCAACCAGGTATTGGGGAATTTCCTAAGAGATGAATGGGAAATGATCTGGCAAGCGGCAAAAACCTTTTGGGAGG
>QKGK01000510.1 GCA_003250455.1 Chloroflexota bacterium
ATTCCTTTATTTATGATGCTGATTGGCAAGGAAGCTCAAAAAGAGACTGACCGCCAGTGGAAGATGCTTAGCCGCCTGAGCGGCCATTTCTATGAAGTGCTGCAAGGTCTGCGGATATTGAAAGCTTTTGGATTAAGCAAACGCCAGGGGAAGATCATCCGCTCGATCAGCGAGCAGTATGCCGAAGCAACGCTCCGGGTATTGCGGATCGCATTTTTATCTGCGCTGGTGTTGGAGATCCTGGCGACGATCAGCACGGCGGTGGTAGCGGTGCAGATCGGGCTTCGGTTAATGTACGGGAGGATGGATTTCTTCAGCGCATTGTTCATCCTCATCCTTGCTCCCGAATTTTATTTCCCCCTGCGCCAACTGGGGGCAGCATTCCATTCCGGGATGGAGGGGATTTCTGCGGCAGAGCGGATATTCGTGCTGCTGGACACAGAATCTGCCCAGGTGAAAAGGTTACCAGATGCTGTGAGACCAGACGATCTGAAAGGCCCGATCGAATTCAGGGATGTGGCCTATTCCTACCAGGGAGGTGACCGTCCTTCGCTGGACGGGGTCAGCTTCTCGATACCCTGGGGCTCGCAAACAGTTTTGGTGGGCCCCAGTGGGGCAGGAAAATCTACCATATTCCGGCTGCTGTTGGGGTTCATCCGGGCGGATTCCGGGATAATAACAGTCAAGGGAAATCTATTAGAATCGATAGACCCTGAATTTTGGCGCACGCGCATTACCTGGATCCCGCAATTCCCGTTTTTATTCAACGATACCGTCGCCGCCAACCTGCGGATTGCCTGCCCGGATGCTTCGGATGATGCGCTAATTGCTGCTGCCAGGCAGGCCAACGCAGATGAATTTATCCGCCATCTGCCGGATGGGTATGAGACCCGCATCGGCGAATTGGGGGCGAAGATCAGTGGGGGGCAGGCGCAAAGGCTGGCGATTGCCAGGGCGTTCCTGAAAGACGCCCCGGTTTTGCTCCTGGACGAACCGACCACCAACCTGGATGTTGCCAACGAACGGTTGATCCGGGATGCGCTGGAAAATTTGGTAGCAAACAAAACTGTGGTGATGATCGCCCATAAGCGGACCACCATCCAGCGGGCAGACCATATCCTGGTATTGGACCAGGGTAAAATTCTCCAGTCCGGCAGCCAGCACGTGCTGACCACTGAACCCGGGTTTTACCGGCGGTTGATGGGACTGGAGGGGGCGCAATGAGTGTTGTCCGCAGATTGTTTGGTCTGCTCTCGGAATATAAAAAAGGAGTGGCGCTGTCTATCCTTCTGGGGTGGGCGACAGTCACCAGCTGGATTGCATTGCTCTCCACGTCTTCTTATTTAATCTCTTATGCCGCTTTGCAGCCCAGCGTGGCAGAACTCCAGGTGGCAATCGTAGGCGTGCGTTTCTTTGGGATATCCAGAGGCGTGTTCCGCTATTTGGAGCGATTGGTCTCCCATACGGTTACGTTCAAATTGCTGGCAAATCTGCGCGGGTGGCTGTACCAGCGTATTGAACCTTTGGCTCCCGCAAAACTGCAGGATGTACAGGGTGGAGACTTGCTCAGCGGGATCACCTCAGATGTGGAAACGCTGGAAAATTTCTATGTGCGGGTGGTCGCCCCTCCCATTGTGGCACTGATCTCAGCGATGGGCGTGCTGTGGTTCTTCGGGCGGTGGTCTGTCAGCTTTGCGGTGACGATCCTGGCTTTTCAGCTTTTCGCCGGCGTTTTTGTCCCAGTGATCATCCAATGGTTGAGTAAAAAGCCCTCCCTGCAGTTGGTGGAAACCCGCAGCGCGGCTGCATCTCTTTTGGCTGAAGGGGTTGGTGGTCAGGCAGATTTGATCGCCTACGGGCGGCAGGAAGACTGGTTGGATGCGTTTACAGAACTTGTGAACCAACAGGAAAAAGCAGAGGCAACCCTGAATTGGATCGAAGGGCTGCATGCGGGGTTAAGCGCTTTGGGGGTCAATCTGGCGGCTTTCATCCTCCTCATTTTGGCCGCGCCCATGGTGGCGAACGACACCCTCGACGGGCGGTTGCTCGCTGTGGTGATCCTCGGGTCGATGGCTTCCTTTGAAGCGATCCAACCCCTTCCGCAGGCTTTCCAAAAGTTGGCACAGGTCATTCCAGCTGGTAACCGATTGTTCACTTTAGGAGACCAAAAAACCGAGGTTGACGATGAGGCTGGAATACCACCTGAAATGGAATTTCTTACGCTGCAAATTAACAACCTGCATTTTTCGTATAGCCATGATGTAAATGCGCCAGTACTGGATGAATTAAATCTTTCCCTTGAACCAGACAAAAAGATTGCGTTGGTTGGGACAAGTGGAGCGGGAAAATCTACCATTGTCAACCTGCTGCTGCGCTTTTGGGACTATTCGGAAGGGACGGTCACCTATAACCAGCAGGATTTGCGCTCTATTTCTCCCGAGGCGTGGCGTAAGCAGATCGGATATGTGCCACAGTCGCCATTTTTGTTCAATACCAGCGTGGCAGAAAACATCCGTATAGGGCGGGCAAGCGCTACCCAGTCAGAGATAGTGCAGGCTGCCAGGGTTGCCAACCTGGATGAATTCATCCGCAGACTTCCGCAGGGATATGAAACCATAATCGGGGAAATGGGGGCTTTTCTCAGCGGTGGGGAGCGTCAGCGCTTGTCCATTGCCCGTGCGGTTGTCCGTGATGCCCCGATCCTGCTGCTGGATGAACCGACTGCCAATCTCGACCGGATGAATGAAGAATTGATCCTGCAAGCGATCTTTTCTGCGGCAAAAAACAAAGGCTTATTATGGATCACCCACCGGCTGACCGGGTTGGAGCAAATAGACGAGATCCTGGTGATGGTTGAGGGACGGATTGCAGAACAGGGCAGTCATCAGGATCTGTTGAAAAAAAATGGCGTCTATGCCCAGATGGTGGCTATGGAAAGGGAAATACTTTCCGGTTTTTAGCGTGTTGGTTTTTTATGTAAATCGGATCACTAGCCATAGAAACGCCAATCCCACCGTGACCAATACCGCCGGAACACCTTTTTTGAAGAAGTATTTGTAGGAGATGCGGTAACCGGCGGCATCTGCAATGCCGGCCGTGACCATATTTGCGGATGCACCGATCAGCGAGCCGTTGCCGCCCATAGCAGACCCGATTGAAAGACAGAAGAACAAGACTTTGCTCTCTGCGCCAGGGACGGTTGCAGACAGGAATCCCACAACAGGCAGCATTGCCGCAGTAAAGGGGATGTTCGCAATTACCATGGAGAGCAGCGCGCTCAACCAGGTGATGGCAGCCATGGCCAGGAGTAGGTTTTCACCAACCAGGCGGCCAATCCACCCGGCAATCACGCTGATCACCCCAACTTCCTGCACGGCACCCACCACAATGAACAGGGTCATAAAAAACACCAGGGTGGTCCAGTCAACTGCTTCGATCATTTCCTCAATATTTGGACGAATCCACAACAGCAGCGCGGTTGCGCCGATCAGGGCGGTGACGGAGGGCAGCAGGTGGATCCTTTCGCCAAAAACGAACATGAGCAGCATCAGCGCTCCGATCCATCCGGCTTTTTTCAGGTGATCCGGGTGAGTGATCTTGCCGCGCTCTTCCAGTTTTTGCAGCAGGGTTTCCGATGCGCCGTGGGCTTCACTTAACTCTTTACGATAAATCAGGATGCTGTAGATGACCAATCCAACAAATGCAATGATCACGCCCGGAGTGAGGTTTTGCAGGAACCCGTTAAATGATATCCCGCCATACGACCCGATCAGGATGTTGGTGGGGGTACCAACCAGGGTAGAAACGCCAATCACGTTGGAGGCCATCACCTCGGGGATCAATAAAGCCAGCGGGGTGATCTCCACTGCCAGGGCAATTTGAACAGTGATCGGTGTCATCAGCAGCATGGTGGTGACATTATCCAGGAATGCCGAAGCGATCCCGGTAATGAACATCAAAATGGGGAGCAGGATCAGCATTTTGCCCTTGGAA
>QKGK01000421.1 GCA_003250455.1 Chloroflexota bacterium
CACAGCGTTCGTCACCCCAAAAAACTGCCATTTTTTCCCAATCCAGGTTCTGTTCAGTACCCAGCCGGGCAAGTGCCGTGTATACCGGAGCAGGTGTGCTTCCGCCGGAAAGCACAAGGGAACAAATGCCTCTTTCACTGATGGCCTGTTTTGCCCGGCTGAGAATTGTCTCAGCCGCCATTTGAACCCATTCGTCTTTGGTTGCAGCGACCTTTGCGTTAATCTTCATGGGATATATGCCTCACACCAATTGATGAAGCGACCACCAGATCGGTAGCGAGATGTAAAAACAACCCATGCTCGATGATCCCGGTGCGCCGTTTGATCTCTTCTCCAAGAAAAATGGGGTTATCGATCATCCCGAAATTTGCATCAATAATGTAGTTGTTCTGGTCGGTCAGGAAAGGGGTGCCATTCTCGGCCATCCGTAAAACAGGCTCGGAGCCGAGGGATTCCAGATAGCCCATTTGCGTCTGCCAGCCAAAACGCAGCACCTCTATGGGGACAAACCATTTTTCGCCCAGTTTGCTGGAGAGTTTGCTCTCATCTACGACGATGATCTCCCTGCGGGAAGACTGGGCGACGATTTTTTCCCTGGTGAGAGCGCCGCCGCCGCCTTTGATTAGGTTAAGCTCCGGGTCGACTTCATCGGCGCCGTCAATGGTAACGTCTATCCGGGTAGTGGGGGTAAATTCCACCAGCGGAATCTGAAATTCCTGTGCCGCTTCTTCCGCCTGGTGTCCGCACGGAATCGCTGTGATAGAAGTAAGCTCACCCGCCTGGACCAGCTCCCCAAGCCTGCGGACGGCGTGAATGGCCGTACTGCCCACACCCAGCCCTACCAACATCCCGGATTGGATGAAGTTGTCTACTGCATATTCCCCGGCAGCTTTTTTGAGGTCGTCGACTTCACTCATCCGGCGACCTTTTCTGTGATAGCCTGAATGGTCCCGGCGGCTGGTTCCATTAATGTAAAGGTCAGCATTCTGCGGTTGGCGTCTTCCAGCGCCTGGGCATCACCAAGCGCCTGTGCTTGCTTCAAAACACCGAAATCTATGAAGGAATGATCTGATCCGGGATTCTCCGGGATGGGCAGGTCTTCTGTGGGGACAGAAGTAAATTGCAGGAAAATCCCATTCCCGCCATCCCCTTTGTGGAGCTGACCGGTGGAATGCAGGAAGCGCGGACCAAAGCCAAAAGTGACCGCCAGGGAATATTTGTCTCTGAGGGCTGTCTGCAATGCCCGGAAAGCCTTCTCGTTCTCCGGGGTGGGGTTTACGTATGCCTGGATGGCAATATAGTCGCCTGGTTTGGATTTTTGGAGGAATCCGGTAACAGCCTCGTAAGTGAGGGGGGCGGAAATTCTTTCCGGCAGTTTCCCAGTTTCCCGGTAAGTTTTGACTGAGCCCCTGGCTGCCACTTTGGCGGATTCTACGTTTGGTTGGTCGAAGGGGTGGATCTGGAGAATATGCCCGGCAATGGCAGTGGCGATCTCCCATACCAGCATCCAGTGGCTGAGCTTGTAGGGGCTGTCAATGTGATATTGGATGACCGCGTGTCCTAGGGCTGATAACGCCTCTGCTGTGGGGGCCATTTTCCCTGATTCCTGCGCAGTTTGAATGACAAATATGCGATCATCCGGGTAGGTGCCCAGGTCTGCGGCAAGCTGCTCGCCAATCACTGGCAAGATCCCTTTCCCGGATTTTCCGGTGCTTTCGGCAATCAGCTGCTCAACCCAATCAGAGAATGGGGCGGCGCGGTCATCTGAGATAAACGTGAGTTTATCGCGTCCATGGACTGCTGCTGTTCCGATCAGTCCCCCGAGTGTCGCTGCAAAACTGTCCTGCACGCTGGTCTCTGCGCTGTTCTCGGCCATAGCCTGCCGCCCGACCTGCAAAAACTCCTGGAGATCAACGCCGATCAGGGCAGCAGGCACCAGTCCAAAGTGGGAGAGGGCTGAATAGCGTCCACCGATGTTGGGGTTGTTGAGGAAGGTCTTGCGGAAATTCAGGTCCTGGGCCAGCTTTTCCAGCTTGCTGCCCGGGTCTGTGATGGCGACAAAATGACTGGCGGCGTTCTCTCTCCCAGATGATTTGACCAGCAAATTGTAATAATATTTGAAAAATGAGAGCGTTTCTTCCGTACCACCGGATTTGGTTGCCACGATGAACAGGGTGGATTCCAATTTGAGCGTATCCTGAAAATGTTGGACTGCCCCGGGGTCGGTGCTGTCCAGGATATGGAGGTCCGGATAACCGGGCGAATTACCGAACATTTTACTGAACACATCCGGAGCGAGGCTGGAACCGCCCATGCCAAGGAGCAGTACGGAGGTGATCCCATCTTTACGCACGTCCTGAACAAGAGATTCAATTTCCGTTATTTCGGCTTCCATCGTCTCTGGCAGGTCGAGCCAGCCGAGGCGGTTGCTGATCTCTTCGGGACTATCTTCCCAAAGAGTATAGTCATGCTCCCAGAGGCGCTGCAGCACGTTTTGTTCTACCAATTGATTGCGTGTCTTTTCCAACACATCATCCAGAGATGCTGGTGTAATCCTGTTTAAATACCCTTGTGTTTTCATTTTCTATTCCTTCAATTTAACAGTTCTAAATTACCTCAAATAAGTATGCGTTCCCCTGACGACCCACTACGTCGATCAGTTCAAGCTTGCGAAGCGTATATGTTATTTTACCAGCCAGACGGCCCCGGATTTTCAGGGTTTTGGCCAATTGTGCGTTGGTAAATGGCGCGGGGAGCGCGCGCGGCAGCAAGGAAAGCAGGTCTTCGGGTTGTGAAAGATTGCGCTCTCCTACCACTTTGTGAAAATGGCGTTCATGGATGCTCCATCCTTTACGGCGCCAGCTTCCTTTACCGTCATCCTTCCAGATCTCTTCGGACTCGATCAACAGGATGGTGAGGGTTACGTCATTAGGCGTGATCAGGGTTGGGGCATTGACCAATTCATCAAATACATCGATCACGCGCCCACTTTTGGGAGATTTGCGTGAGCTGACGATCTCTCCCTCTGCGGATATACGCGTGATGGTTTTATACTGCTGGATGGGGTATATCACCTTCACCGGACGGTTTTCGGCCAGTGTATGCGCCTTTTTGACCAGTTTGCCGAGGTTGCGGGTTTGCACTTCGATGATGCCGTCCTGGCGAAGAATGTCAATAAAGTAGCCAGCCAGCTCCGCTTCGAGCTGGTCGCCAGGTTGGGCAAGGTGCCGGATGATCTCGGCGTGCATGGAAAATTCGTTGAGCGTGCCGATGCCAGATCGCTTTGAAGGGTTATTTGGGGTCATGTTCGTGCTCGTTGTGGGGGTGGACGCCCTTGGAAATGCTGTCTTCTCCAAAGCGGGACTTAAGCTGGAAGATGGCGGCTTCCAAATGGGCTAATTTCGTATAGTCAACAGTATCCCATAACCCCAGTTGTCGGCTGGGAGGCTGCAAGCCGCTGACGCCCACCCCAATCAGCCGCACAGGCGTTTTCCCGTTCCAGTTTTCCCGGAACAGCTTTCTGGCGGCCTGGGCAATCTCATCGTGGTCATCGGTAGGGGCGGGGAGGGTCAATTGCCGGGTGATAGTGGAAAAGTCCGGCCAGCGCAATTTGAGTTTCACAGTGGTACCCAGCAGCTTGCTTTTTTTCAGGCTCCTGGCGATGGTCTGGCTTTGGCGTTCGATCTGATCGATCAACTGGGCGTTATCGGCGACATCCCGGCTGAAGGTAATTTCCTGGCTGACAGATTTTGGCTCGCGGGATGTTTCAATCGGCCGGTTATCGATGCCGCGCGCCCGTTTGTGCAGGTCGTACCCCATTTTTCCCATCCGGTTGACCAGATCGTTAACCGGCCAATCGGCCAGCTGACCAATATTCAGGATGCCGATCTGGTTTAGCTGTTCGGCGGTTTTGGGACCAATGCCCCACAAGGTTTGCAGCGGGAGTGGGGAGAGAAATGCGGCCTCCTCTCCCGGTGGGACGAACTGGAC
>QKGK01000156.1 GCA_003250455.1 Chloroflexota bacterium
ACTTCGTATAAGGCATACAGCCGCTGGGCCATCTCCACCTCATAGTGGCCGCTGGTGTAATATGACCAGATTTGAGCAAACTGCTTGGAATACGGCACCCGTCCCTGCACGTCCGGCAGCGGCCAGCCACCCATCACCAGGTTGTCCACCAGCAGGGGCATCACCGCTTCGGGGGCCTCCCCCAAAGGCGCAAGCAGAAGGCCGTAGGGCGGCGTCATTGCTGCCGCCAGAACAGGCGCATTTTCATCAGAAAGCACTGCCATGTAGGGGTCAGAACCAAAATAATCCGGCACCTCTATAAGGCGTTCCACGATCCCCAACAGCAGGCAGTTGAGCAATTCATCCGCATACAGGGCTTCGCCTGCCACGGCCAAAAAATCTTCCGCATGATGAAATTGTCGCAGCTTGATCATATCGACCCTTCCTTTCCCGGATTAAAAGAATAAATCGTGGACCATCTCCTCGTTCAGTTCGCTAAGGTCTTTGATCACCAGGTCGGCCTGGCTTAAGGCTTCCGCCGGGTTGGTGGTGGTCACGGCGATGCACTTCATCCCAGCAGCCTTGGCGCCTTCCACCCCGTGGATAGCATCCTCGATCACCACGCACCGTTCCGGTGGGACGCCTAATTCCTGCGCAGATTTGAGGAACACATTCGGGTGCGGTTTCCCCGGCATCCCCGTCCCAGAGACTAGCGCATTGAAATAATGCCCAATGTCAAAGGCGTCTGCCACCGCGGTGATATTCTCCCCCGGTGCAGAGGAAGCCACCGCCTGGCGCATTCCCCACGCCTGGAACTGTGCCAGCCACTCGCGGATGGCGGGAAGCAAAGTAATCCGTCCTTTCAGCATCTGGCGGAAGAACACTTCTTTTTCCTCGCTTACCCGCTGAGAAAAGTCAGGGTTCACATCGTCTCCAAACAGGATTTTCATGATACTTTCATTATTGCGTCCAAAAGTGGCGACAAAATCTTCTTTCGTAAAAGTATAGCCCACTTGTTCAAATGCTTTTTGCCAGGTGATGTAATGCAGTTCGCTGGTGTCCACCAGCACGCCGTCCATATCCCATAAAACGCCAAAATTTTTCAGTGAATTTTCCATTGATATCTGCCTCATGCTTATAAATTCTCTTTTAGGATTGCTTCATTTTACCGCACCAGGCCCATTTATCTGCCGCATTTATCAGCACCCGCTCTGAACATCCTCCATATCCCGGATTTATGAGAAATTTGAAGTTCACCAACATTATCCGATATAATGGGAAAGGTAAATTTCCCAATCCCTAGTGTTCCGTCAAATATCATCTGATGGGTTACAAAGTTTAAAGACGGAACACTTTAAACTTTGTCAAATGCTGGCTGCAGATGCGGGAAATCAACCGTCATCGTTTTATTTTGCTTTCAACCCATCTTTTTAGCTTTGACAAAGTACTAGAACAGGAGGAATATGAAATGAGACCCGTTTATGCCATTTCGGGAGGTGTTTCCAAGTTTGCCAAATCACGGCCAGACAAAACCTTCCAGGCAATCGTCAAAGAGGCTTACGACTATGCCATCCAGGACATCGACCTCGATTTCCCCACCTTCACCAAACTTGTGGATGGTTCCGTAGCTTCCTACTTCTCAGACCACTTCACCCGCCAGCTGATGGCCGGGATCATGGCCCAGGACTATCTTGGGCTGGTCCCCAAACCCAGCCACCGGGTGGAAGGCGGCGGTGCCACCGGCGGCCTGTGCTTCCAGGAGGCGTGGAAATCCGTCGCCAGCGGGCACATGGATATCTGCGTGGCCTATGGGTTCGAGACCATGAGCCATGTGGAAACCTGGAAAGGAAACGAATTCATCGCCCTGGCTTCTGATATCTCCTTCGACTACCCGGTGGGCGGCTTCTACTCCGGCTACTACGCCATGATGGTCACCCGCCACATGAAGGAATTCGGCACCACTGTGGAACAAATGGCGCATGTCAGCGTCAAAAACCACATCAACGCCTATCACAACCCCTACGCGCAGAAGCGCAACCGCTACACTATCGAAGATGTGCGCAATTCCCCCATGGTGGCCTGGCCGCTCACCCGGCTGGACATCTGCGTGATGTCCGATGGGGCGGCGGCGACCATCCTCGTCTCGGAGGAAGGGCTGAAAAAGCTGGAAGCAGCCGGGGCAAAGATCGCCCGGCCGCTGGTCCAGGTGACCGGAATCGGGCGCGGCACAGACGCCATGCGTATGGCCGACCGTCCGCACGTAAATTACGACTACTTCATGGAAAACTACGCCACAGCACAGGAAGCCGCCTCCGACGAGACCCGGGCTTACTACAAGAAACTCTGGGAGCACGGCACCCGCTATCCGGGGATTCACTCCTTCCGGGCCGGGCGCACTGCCGGCAATATGGCCTATAAGCATGCCGGGATTGCCAATCCCCTGGAAGAGCTGGACTTTGTGGAACTGCACGATGCCTATACCTCCAGCGAGATCCAGACATACGAAGACCTCGGGCTGTGCCGCTATGGAGAAGGCGGCGCTTTTGCTGAATCGGGTAAAGCCTTTATGGAAGGCCTCGACTACGGTCTGCAGCTAAAGGATGCTCCCGTATGCCCGGTCAACCCCTCCGGCGGACTGATCGCCTGCGGGCACCCCGTAGGCGCTACCGGTCTGATGCAGGCGGTCTTTGCCATCTGGCAGCTGCAGGGTTCCATTGGCAAACATTTTGGCGACGAGACCCTCCAGCTCAAGGCCCCCAAACGCGGCGCGATCCACTCGCACGCCGGTACCGGCACCTATGTCTCCGTCACCGTCCTGGAAAAGGAGGACTAACCATGGCTAAATTACCCAGCAAACGCGAAGAAACCCTGGGCGGATACATCGTCCACGGCATCCCCTTCCCCATCGAGACCGACCCGGACAGCCTTGCCTTCCTGAAAAAGATGGCCCCCATCCAGATCGAACAGGATTACGCCATCACCTACCTGCACTCCTACGCGCAGGACAGCCCCTGGTTTGCCGGTCTGACGCAGAAGCGCCTGCTTGCCAGCCAGGACCCCAGCGGAAGCTACACCTATGCCAACCCGCGCGGCCACGACATGTATTCCGGTGAAGAAACCAACTGGATCGACATCACCGAGCGCCAGGCCAACATCCACGCCTTCACCGTGTGTCACTTTGGCTCGGAAGAGTTCCTGCCGGAAACGCCTTTCATCCTCGCCCTGATCGGGTTTGAAGGCGTGGACACCCTGCTGCTCACCCGCATCATGGGCCTCGACCCGATGGAAGCCAAACTGGACTGGATCGGGATGGAAGTGCAGCCACAATTCCTGCGCAACAGCAAGCTCAAGCCCACGGATGTGTATTTCGTGCCCAAAGCTTAATACACAAGGCAGTATAAACAAAACAGGGACTTGGTTCACAAGTCCCTGTTTTTTGTTTTGCATGGATTGGGCTGGCATCCTGCTTATTCCACGGGAAGCCATCTCCAATGATCGCCTTCCTGTTGGACATACCCCAAGCCGGGGAATGGAAAATGGGTCGCAGATACCAGCATCCCTTCTTCGGCGCACATATTCAGCAGAGTGGTTTTGGTTTCTTCATTTTGGACGGGATTGGCATCATATTTTGAACACCATTGGCAGTTTTCCAGGAAAATCGGGTGGTTGACCGCATCCGCGAGGTGCATCAGATGCTCCCCTGCCGAAGACACTTTTACCACCGAATGGTCATAGCGATGACCAGCCGCAGAAAGAAGCTGGAAGCCGGGAAGAAATTCCTCCCCCGACTGCGGGAAGATCATCGAATCTCTGACCTTTGAATACATTTTCCAGCCAATCACATGGGAATCCGGGCCCCATTTGTTCAGCCTGGAAAGCTCCAAACGGCTCTCTTCGGTCTGCCAGTACTGCCACGCATCGTAAAGCATCACATGCCTGGCATGGGGAAAAGAAACCTCGCCGCTTTCATCCAGGATAGCGCCAATATGGTCCAGGTCGGAG
>QKGK01000042.1 GCA_003250455.1 Chloroflexota bacterium
GTCAAAGCGTCTCTTTGCAAGGATTCATCAGACTTAGTATACCCAACCAAGGTTAATTCTGTATAAGCAGAATATTACCGAAATATAAAGGTGGCCGCTTACAAAATCCTCCCGATCAGGAAACCGGCAGCGCTGACCAATGTGCACAGCACAGTCCCCCATACCAGATCAACCACTGTCACCAATGGCGGCCACCCCTCCAGGGTTGCCAGGTTGGTCAGGTCGTACGTGGCATAGGTGAAAAAGCCAAACAATGCGCCGTACACCAATGCCCGGTTGAGCGAGCCAGCCTCCAGGGCTGGTACGACCACAAATACCAGCACACCGACAATGAAGAGTAAATAAAACAGGATCGCCGCCCCCCAATTGGTTTTCGCTGCCAGCAAATGCCCAAGCTGCTTGCTGTAGAAATTCCTGGCAACCACCCCTAACCAGATCAAATCGATCAGCAGAAATGCGGCAAAGGTCCCCAGATACAACTTAACATAAAACCAGGTGTTCATCTAATCCTCCTTGGATTTGCCACGCTTTTGATAATACGCTGCCATCCTCCCCAACCCGCGCATCACGTCACGGCTTTTTCTGGCCGTTTTGCTTTTCTGCGCCCGCCGGAACCCGTTCCTGACCCACTCTTTGATCACCCGTACCCCCCGGATGATCCGCCGCGGGCCGACTACCAGAAAAACGATCAGGAAGAGAAAGATAAGCTCAAGCGTGCCAATATAACCGTATTCCACCAAACAATCTCCTATGTCCCGGAAAAACGCCGCACAGCGCTCATTGTCTGGGCATGATAGCTGCGCCCAAACAGGTTCAGATGGTTGAGCAGGTGATAGCTGTTATACAGGGTGAAGCGTTCCTGCCAGCCATTCGCCAGGGGGCGGACCGCCTGATAGGCGTCAAAGAAGCGGGATGGCGGGCTGCCAAACAGCACCATCATCGCCAGGTCGGCTTCAGCCCAGCCGTAATAGGCGGCCGGGTCAATGATCGCCGGCTGGCCGGTCTCATCTGTAGTGGCGTTCCCGCTCCACAGGTCGCCATGCAGGATTGACGCCGACTGCCCGGGGACAAGCTCTCTCAGCCGTTCTGCCATCCGGTGAACTTCTGCCGCCTCCTGGGAAGTCAGCAGGCCATTGCGGGCAGCCAGATCAGCCTGGAAGCCAAACCGGTGCCGGGCGTAAAAGTCAAATCCATCTTCTGTCCAGGGGTTGGGCTGCGGGGTGCTGCCAATATAGTTATCCGCTTCAAACCCAAACCGGGGATGCGTGTGCAGATGCAGGGCTGCCATCTGCTCCCCAAAGGTCTCCCAATAGTCTGCCTTGCGCGGCGCCGGGGACAGGTCTTCCATCAGCAGGAAATCCGCCCCATGCAGGTATGGTTTCGGTACCCTTGGGCCGCCCGGCACAGAAAGCGCATGCAGCCCGGCGACCTCCTGGGCAAACATATCGGGCGGGCAGTGCGGATTGGTCTTGAGGAAGAAGCTCGCGCCCGTGGTCGTCTTCAGACGCACACCATTATTGATGCACCCCCCGCTGACCCCCTGTGTATGCCCCGGGCTGCCAAATCCTTCCGCTTCCAACCAAACCAACACTTCGCCTGGGATCAAAGATTCACTTTTCCCTTTTTCAACGCCTCCAGCAACCCCAGGCAGGAGCGTTGGACGATCACAAATGTTTCCTGAAAGCCGTCAATCCCACCGTAATACGGGTCGGGGACGCTGTCGTTCTGGCTGCCTTGCGGGTCAAACGTGCGCATGGTCACCAGCTTGTCTTCATCCGCCTGCGTACGGGCCAACCGCTGCAAATTTTGCAAATTGCGCACATCCTGCGGGATGATCAGGTCAAATTGATCAAAATCGCTCACCTCGAATTTCCGGGCCATCCCGGTGTAGTGCAGGCCATTTTTGGCAGCCACCTGTCGCATCCGCGAATCGGGCTGCTCACCGATGTGGTAAGCTGAGGTTCCGGCAGAGTCCGCTTCGTACTGGTCTGCTAATCCGGCTTCGTCCACTAAATAGGTAAACAAATTTTCCGCCAGTGGGCTGCGGATGATATTTCCTTCACACACAAACAAGATTCGTTTTTTATCCATTAATCACATCCTCCAATGAGTTCCCCCGATTATAGCAAAGTTTTGGGGTAAGTCGCGGAATGGAATATGCTCTCAGTTTTCCAAACAAAAAAGCCGGCAGCCAGGAATAGGATCCGGGTTGCCGGCTTGAGGTTGATCATGCGAAGCTAGCGGCTGCCAGCGTCCATCACAGCAACAGCGGCAATATTGACGATATCGCGCACTTCATCGCCTGTCTGGAGGACATGCACCGGCGCGCCCATCCCCAACAGGATCGGCCCGATCCGCTGGGCGTTTCCCAGCCTGTCCAGCAGTTTATAGGCGATGTTGGCCGCTTCCAGCGAAGGGAATACCAGCACGTTGGCATCTTTCACCTTGCTGAAGGGGTAGCGCTGTTCAACGATCTCTGGCACCACCGCGGTATCAGCCTGCATCTCGCCATCCACAGCCAGGTCGGGGCGTTTGGCTTTGATCATTTCGACCGCCCGGCGCACCTTCTCGGACTGCGCATGCGGCGTGCTGCCAAAGTTGGAGAAGGAAAGCATCGCCACCCTTGGCTCCAGCCCCAGCCTGACGGCGAAATCCGCCGACAGGCAGGCGATCTCCACCAGGTCTTCCGCACTGGGGTCAATGATCACGGTAGCATCGGTAAAAAGATAGACCTTATCGCCCACGATCATGATATAAACCCCAGTCACACGGCCAGCGCTGTCGGTGGTATGGTGAATCTGGAGTGCCGGACGGATCACTTCGGGATACTCATACGTCAAGCCGGAGACAAACGCATCTGCATCACCCATTTTAACCATCATAGCGCCAAACACGTTGCGATCAATCAGCAGGCTTTTGCGCGCCTCCCGCATCGGTACGCCTTTTCTCTGGCGCAGTTCGTGATATTTTTCGGCATACGGATCTAACCGGGCAAAATGGTAAGGGTCTACAATTTCCAGGTCACAGTCCAGCCCCAGATCAGTAATCTTTTGGCAAATGACATCCTCATTCCCGATCAGGATCGGCAAGCCAATCCCTTCTGCCTGCACCTGGGCTGCTGCACGGATGATCTTGGATTCTTCACCTTCGGCAAACACCAGCCGCTGACGGGACTGCACCGCTTTTGCCTGGTTCATAATGAAATACCGCACCTGCTGACCCTTCCCCTGGCGAATGGCGAGTTCTTCGCGATAGGCATCAAGGTCAACTTGCTGGCGGGCAACCCCGGTTTCCATGGCCGCCCCGGCAACTGCAGGGGCTTCCCACAGCAGCACCCGCGGGTCCAGCGGTTTGGGAATAATGTATTCCCGCCCAAACTTGAGCGACTCGACCCCATAGGCCCGCAGCACGCTATCGGGTACATCTTCTTTGGCCAGCGCAGCAAGGGCCATGGTAGCGGCTTTTTTCATCTCGTCATTGATCGCGCTGGCCTGCACATCCAAAGCCCCGCGGAAGATGAAGGGGAACCCCAGCACATTGTTGATCTGGTTGGGGTAATCGGAACGGCCAGTCGCCACAATTGCATCCGGGCGGGCTTCCTTTGCCAGCTCATATTTGATCTCCGGGTCCGGATTTGCCATCGCAAAGATGAGCGGATCGGGCGCCATGGTCTTGACCATCTCCGGGGTGAGAATATCGGCCACAGAAAGGCCGTAGAACACGTCCGCCCCGCGCACGGCATCTGCCAGGGTGCGGTCGTCGGTTTCTGCGGCGAAATTTTCCTTGTACTTGTTCATCCCCTCCGTGCGCCCGGCGTAGATCACCCCGCGGCTGTCTGCCATCCGGATATTCTCCCGCTTCACGCCCAGGAGCACAGCCATATTGGCGCACGAGATCGCCGAAGCTCCCGCGCCCGAGATCGCCACCCGGATCTCCCCAATATCCTTACCGACAATGGCGCTGGAAATGATCGCCGTGCCGTGCTGGTCATCGTGGAACACGGGGATATCCAGCATCCCTTTGAGCGTCTCCTCGATGTAGAAGCACTCCGGGGCTTTGATATCCTCCAGGTTGATCCCGCCAAAGGTGGGGGCCATCACCCGCACCACGTTGATGATCTCGTCCGGGTCTTCGGAGTCCAGCTCAATGTCAAACACATCAATATCAGCAAATTTCTTAAAAAGCACCCCCTTGCCTTCCATCACCGGCTTGGAGGCCAATCCACCGTGGTTCCCCAGCCCGAGGATGGCTGTGCCGTTGGATACCACCGCAACCAGATTCCCGCGGGAGGTGTATTCAAAGGCTTTTTCCGGTGCTTTGGAAATTTCCAACACCGGCTCGGCCACGCCTGGGGAGTAGGCCAATGCCAGGTCTCTTTGTGTATCCAGAGGTTTGGTGGGTAAAATGGAGATTTTGCCAGGTTTTCCGCCCAGTTTGTGGTATTCCAGAGCGTCTCTCCGCAAACTACTCATGGTGAGCTCCTTTCGAATATGAACAAATGTGTCAACTGTACTATCATTATACAGACGGTTGTTATAACCCCAATACCCCCAAAACGTCTTACCGTCCTTTTTTACGAATTATTTACGAACCCGCCTATTTGGTACAGAGCACCCAATATTTCATCC
>QKGK01000519.1 GCA_003250455.1 Chloroflexota bacterium
TCAGCGCCACGATCAAGCTGATCGCCCAGGACAGCGAAGAGTTGTGGATCACCTATTTCCTCTCTCCGCTGGCGGCAGGCTATTACAATACCGCTATGAAGCTGATTGCCATGATCCTGCTGCCGATCAACCCGTTCATCGAGCCGACTTTCCTGGAGATCACCACCGAGGTGGCCAAACGGGAATGGAACAAGGTGAAGGAACTGTTGAAAAAGACCTCGATGATCGCGGCTGCCTGGACGCTGGCAGTCGGCGTTGTGCTGGCAGCGGCAGGCTGGTGGGTGATCCCCTGGGCCTACGGTGAAGCATTTGCCCCGGCTACGCCCACTGCACTGATCCTGCTGGTGGGGTTTGGGACGGCCAACATCCTGTATTGGAACCGTCCCCTGCTGCTGGCGCTTAAAAAACCGATCTTTCCGCTGGCAACTTCAGCAGCGGCGATGGTCGTCAAGGTGGGGCTGTCCTTCTGGCTGGTGCCGCGCTATGGCTACCTGATGCAGGCTGCGCTGCTTTCCGCATACCTGACGGTGACGGTGGGGCTGAACTTCTGGCAGGGGACGCGTACGGTGCGCCAAAGGATGGCGGTGACCGAGGGGACGGCATGAAGATCGTCTGCACCGCGCCCTCAATGATCCCCTCTGATTCGGCCAACAGCATCCAGGCGATGAAAGCCTGCCATGCGCTGGCCCAGTTGGGGCATGAGGTGGTGCTGATCGTGCCCGGCACAGCACCGGAAGCGGCCTCCCCAGAAGAGAAATGGGTACAGCTGGCCCGGCAGTACGGCCTGGAGACGCCCTTTGAGGTCGCCTATATTCCCCCATATGATGGGAGATTGGCCCGGCGGGTCTTCCCCTGGCGGGCGGTCTGGCAGGCGCGCCGCTACCGGCCAAATTTGATTTACACCTGGTTCTTTCAGAGCGGGGCCGCGGCGCTGCTCGCCGGGATCCCGGCGATGGTGGAGGTCCACGATGTGCCGCCGGGGCGG
This sequence comes from Chloroflexota bacterium, assembly GCA_003250455.1. GTDB lineage: Bacteria > Chloroflexota > Anaerolineae > Anaerolineales > UBA11579 > UBA11579. The sequence continues at coordinate 986 of QKGK01000519.1, forward strand.
TTTGGACGCTTGTGGTACCGGCTGTTCCTGCGCCTGCCGGGCAGGAAGCGCCAACTGGTGATCACGCAGGTTTTGGCAGATGACTTGCACGCACAATATGGAAAGATAGATACCGTGATTGCCTCCAACGGCGTGGAATTGGAACGTTATGAAGGGCTTCCTGACCCTTCAGCAGCCCGCAAGGCATTGGGGCTTCCTGACCGAAAAACGGTGGCCTGTACGGGGCATTTATATGCCGGACGTGGTGTAGAATTATTTTTAGACCTGGCAGAGCGGTTGCCGGCGGTTCAGTTTTTATGGGTGGGCGGCCGCCCGGAGGATGTGGCGCACTGGCAGCAGAGGGCATCCGAACTGGGCTTAAACAACACGGTCTTTACCGGGTTTGTGCCTAATGCCGAACTGCCCCGCTACCAGGCTGCGGCAGACTTACTGCTGATGCCGTATGCCCGGCAGGTGGGCGGGAGCAGCGGCGCGGCCCCGGTGCGCTATTTTAGCTCGATGAAGATGTTTGAATATATGGCGGCTGACCGGGCGATCATCACCAGCGACCTGCCGGTGATCCACGAGACGCTGGATGGAGAAAGCGCCGTATTTTGCCCGCCGGAAGAGCCGGCAGCCTGGCAGGCCGCGGTGGAACATTTGCTAAAGGACCCGGCATTTTCCCGTCAATTGGCCGGCCGGGCACGTCAACTTGTGGCTGACTATACCTGGACAGCGCGGGCCCGTAAAGCACTTGGAGGATGGCATGGTTGATCGCATTATTTCCTGGCTGAAAAAAGCGTCCTGGCTGGCGATTTTGCTGGCCGTGGCGGGGTTTGCCCTGTATGCCTGGCAGACGTGGAACCTGTCTCATCGGCTGACGACCATGATCCTGGATGAGAGTATGTACGTCTATAAGGGCTACCTGTTTGCGATTGGCAAATATGCCCCGTATGAGGATTACGGCCCCCTGACCAACCACATGCCGCTTGCTTTTATGATCCCCGGCTGGGTGCAGGCCTGGTTTGGACCCGGTATGGGGACGGCGCGCATGTTTGCGTTCATTGTTGGGTTGGTGATGCTGGCCGGCGTGTGGATGGCCTTCTACCGGGTGGGCAACTTCTGGTGGGGAACTGTCGGGGTGTGGCTGTTTGCCCTAAACCCTGCCTGGCAGGAAGTCTTTGCCCAGGGACTGACCCAGGGGATCGTGAATATGTTCATTGTCTGGGGGCTGGTGTTCCTGATCGGGAAATACCGGGATACCTGGCAGATTATCCTGGCGGCTGTGCTGGTGACCCTGGCGGTGCTGACCCGCGTGAACACCCTGCCGATCCTGGTATTGATGCTGCTGTATATTTTCTGGGAGCATGGCAGCCGTTCAGGTTTGATTGCCACACTGACAGCCCTGGTGGTCGGCGTGGTGGTGCTGGCTTTTTACTGGCCTGAGGTGCTGAAATTCCTTTCCGGGTGGGTGCCGGAGGGGATGTTCAGTTTTGTGGAGCCCTACCGCAGCCCGTGGAGCCAGCAGCATGTCCCGGCGGACTTCTCTTACTTCCCGGTGAGCGATTGGTGGGGACAGCCTGCCAGCGAGCAGTTCCACGGCATAAAAGCCTTTTATGAAGCGATTAAATTCAGCCTGATTCCCTGGCTGACGGTGGCAGGTGCTTTGGTGTTCTGGCCGCGCAGATGGGATTGGCGGAGCGACTATCATTTTCAGCTGAGTTTGTTCCTGCTGGTCACCTGGGTGGTGTCGGCGGCGATGCATATCTGGGTTGCGGGCAGCGGCACAAGCTGCCATTTCTATTGCATGGCCGGATATTTTACCTTCTTCAATCTGTTGGGGCTGCTGCTGCTTCCGGCGGTATTTCCCTATTTGCGGACAAACCCTTCCATATTTCGCCAGGTGATCGGTGTGGTGTTGCTGCTGGCTATTATCATTGGCGCAATATACAGCACCGGATTGGTCAGCCCAGGGATGAACGTCAATTGGTGGGAAAAGGCACTGCTGACCCCGATTCCGCTCATCACGGGTGGTAAGCTGCACATAGGGGAAACCGGGCCGCTGCTCTCTTTGATTGAGCACATTACTCATCTGGATTACCATTTTCTGGTGGAAGTGTTGCCGACCCACTTTTATTGGCTGCTACCCCTGCTGGTCATGGCTTTGATCCCGCTGGTGCGCCGGATTGTGTTGGGGCCATGGAACCCCTACCGGATGGCGGTTGCCCCGTTTGCGTTCATTTTGATGGTTTTGCTGGGAGCAGCATTGGGCTATACCGATATTTTCTATCAGAAGACCGCCAACCTGGCGTGTGAGGATGACGTCATCCTGACGCATGAGGCGGTGGCGGCGGAACTGCAGGAGATCATTGAGCCGGGGTCGTCGGTGTATTGGGAGCTGACCTCAAATATGCTGCTGCTGTACCTGCCGGATGTGGAAATCTTTCCGCCGCAGCTAAACACCGGCTTTAATTATCTGGGGAATTCCCAGCTGGGTAAGAGTGACCTGGTCTATAAGTTCGGCTATTGGAACGCAACCCTCAAGCAGGAATGGATCAAGCAGGCCGATTACCTGCTGATCCCCAGTCAACATGCGGAGACCTGGCAGCCGATGACCGATTCGGGTGAGTTTGACATTGTAGGCCTGACTGCGCCCTATGAGACCTGCCGTGCAAAAGACACACAAGTGATGGTGCTGGTGCGCACAGAAACACCATGATCGAAAGCCCGCAACCCCCCGAGAAAAAACTGGGCATCGGCGCGCTGATCCGCTGGACGGGCACGGTGGTTGCGCTGGGTCTGATGGTCTGGCTGCTCTCCCGGCAGGGCTGGGACGAGATCTGGGCGGATATCCAGCAGATCGGGCTGCCGCTGTTCCTGGCGGCGATCGGCCTGCTGATGGGCTCCCGGCTGGCTATTTCGCTGCGCTGGTATGCGCTGCTGCGCGGGGCGGGGGAAGATATCTCTTACCTGG
>QKGK01000021.1 GCA_003250455.1 Chloroflexota bacterium
CAGGAATATACCGCTGCCAGCCAGGAGATTTCATTTTCTGCTGAGCAGCATGCCATCTGGGCGGACCTGTTCGCCGGGATCTACCAGCCGCATTTTATGGAGCACGTTTGCCGGGAATATCTGGATGGATTTGACCTGCTCCAGCTGGACCCGGGGCGGATCCCCACCGTAGGGCATCTCAACCGGCAGATCACGCCCCGAACCGGCTGGCAGGTGGAGCGGACGGTGGTGCGCTACACCCTGGCGGATGACTGGTACCAGAAGTTCGCCCGGCGGATCTTTCTGGTGACCGATTACCTGCGCCAGCGCAGCCAGATGGAATTTACACCGGAACCGGATATGTTCCACGATATTTTTGGGCACCTGCCGTACCTGACGCTGGATTTCTACGCCCGTATCGAAGATTTATTTGCCCCTGCATATCTGAAGGCAACCCCCGAGGAGCGCGAGGTGATCAAGCGGCTGGCCTGGTACTCCACCGAGTTTGGGCTGGTGATGGAGGGGAACCGCTTCAAGGTGTTTGGCGCCGGGATCATTTCCGGGCGGGCGGAATTTGCCAATACCGTGATGGAGTTTTACCGCCTCAACCGGGATAATGTGATCGACTTCAATGGGGATGTGTTTGACCAACTGCGAGCGCTTGCTGAGGACAATATGGCCGATATTCTGCGCATCATTGAGGGGGTCAACCGTCTGCACCAGCATGGCGAAATGTCCTCGCAGGACCAGGGCTGGAACGTGGTCAGGCGGCTGTGCGACCAACTGGGGCTATCCCGCACAGGTTATCTGGGCGGCGAGGTGATCCTTGCGCCTTTCCAGGTCGAGTTGATCGCCCGCATCCCCAAGACGGTGTATGCCTTCAACCCGATCTTCTTTGTGTGCGAATCTTTTGAGCAGATGGAAGCCGTGCTGGGATCATATCTCAAGCCAATTGCAGCGCGAGGTGGACCAGCATAGAGGCGAAATTGTGCCTTTTCACTCTCATTCTCATGGATGCCCGCTGAAAGCATGCAGGCATGACACGAGACTGGTGACAACACACGAAAGGCGCGGAAAAACAAGGGAATATGTCGTTCCCGCACAGGCGGGAACCCATAACAGAAGATGCAACGCAAAAGCCTCCGGAGAAATTTTCCGGAGGCTTTTGCTATAGAAAGCTTTGTTTTACAGCTCGGCAGAGCGGGATTTGTCCCGATCGGCCAGCAGGGCAACAAATTCGGCGAAGGGCATCCCGTTGACGCGTGAGCCATCCCGCTTGCGCAGGGAGACCTCATTATTTTCCACCTCCCGGTCGCCGACCACCAGCATGTAAGGCACCTGGAACGTCTGCGCTTCGCGGATCTTGGCGTTCATGCGGTTGGCGCTTTTGTCCGCCGTGGCGCGGAAGCCCTGGGCATACAGCTCATCAGCCAGCTTTTGGGCATACTCGGATCGGGATGACGCGCACCTGTTCCGGGGAGAGCCACACTGGGAACTTGCCGGCATAGTGCTCGATGAGGAAGCCGACCATGCGCTCGTGCGTGCTGAGCGGGGCGCGGTGGATGCACAGCGGGATTTCTTCCTCGCCCTGGTCGTTGATGAACTTCAGGTCGAAGCGTGCCGGGACAGCAAAGTCCACCTGGTTGGTGGCCAGCGTAAACTCGCGCCCGATGGCGCTGTAGATCTGCACGTCGATCTTGGGGCCGTAGAAGGCGGCTTCGTCCTGCACTTCCACATAGGGGACGTTGCCGTTATCCATGGCTTTGCGCACCATGTCTTCCGTTTTGAGCCACAGGCGGCCGTTATCGACGTATTTCTTTCCCAGGCCGGCCGGAGAATGCAGGCTGAGACGCATGACGTACTTGTCGATGCCGAAGATGTCAAAATACTCCTGGTAGATGGCGATCACGTCCATGAATTCCTGCTCGAAGTCGTCCTCAGAGCAGTAGATGTGAGCGTCGTTCATCTGCATGGAGCGCACCCGCATCAGGCCGAAAAGCTCGCCGCTTTTTTCGTAGCGGTAGCATGTGCCGTATTCGCTCAGGCGGATGGGCAGGTCGCGGTAGCTGCGCAGCTGGCTGCCGAAGATCTTGTGGTGAATGGGGCAGTTCATCGGCTTGACAAAGTAGCGCACGCCTTCCAGTTCCATGGGCGGGTACATGCTTTCTTCGTAGTAGGGCAGGTGGCCGCTGCGGATGAAGAGGTCTTCCTTGGTGACGTGCGGCGTGCGTACCGGGCTGTATCTATGGCGGCGTTCCACTTCGTGGGCCAGGGCTTCCAACTGCTCGATGATCACCGTGCCGCGCGGCGTCCACAGGGGCAGGCCGGGGCCAACCTCTTCTTCAAAGGTGAACAGGTCCAGCTCTTTGCCCAACTTGCGGTGGTCGCGCTTTTTGGCTTCTTCCAACTGCCAGAGGTAGTCTTTGAGTTCATCTTTGGTCTTCCAGGCCGTGCCGTAGATGCGCTGCAGCTGTTTGTTGTGCTCGTCACCGCGCCAGTAGGCCCCGGCTATGTTCATCAGCTTGAAGGCGGAGGGGTTGACCTGGCCCGTGTTTTCCACGTGTGGGCCGCGGCACAGGTCTGTGAAGGAGTCGTGCGTGTAGAAGGAGATCTCCGGCTTCTCGTCCAGCGGGTTGCCGTACTCATCGAAGCCGCCCTGTTCCAGTCCCTCGATCAGTTCGATCTTGTAGGGCTGGTCTTTGAACTGGGCTTTGGCTTCCTCGGCGCTGACCACGGCTTTTCTGAATTCGTGCTTGCCAGCGATGATCTGGCGCATGCGCTTCTCGATGGCTTCGAGGTCTTCGTTGGTCAGGTTGCGCGGCAGGTCGAAATCGTAGTAAAAGCCCTCGGCAATCGGCGGGCCGATGGCAACTTTGGCTTCCCCGGGCTCGAATAATTCTGTAACCGCCTGCGCCATGATGTGGGCAGCCGAGTGACGGATCTTGTAAAGTTCCGATTGTTGGTATGGGATTTGTTTTTCGTCAGACATAGTATTTTCCTTCGGAAATAGTAATTAGTGATTAGTTATTGGGAAGTACACTGTTCGCAGGCATGGTCAGGAAGCACCCCCGGGATGGCTTATTGAATTGGTATGCTTTCTGCCATACCAGTAGATTGCGATAGCTTTGACTGCTCATCTGTCTGCCTTTCACTGTTGACTGTGAACTGTCAACTGTAGACTGTTAAAAAAAATAACCCATGCCGATAAAGGGCATGAGTCTGTTCACTTAACTGACCGAATTTTGGTCAGCTATCTCTTGGGTTGGCCGGTAACGGGGCCGTCCGTTCCTCTTACTGGGCGCTTGGCTTTTCAGATTTCCGCTCGCGGGTGGTTTTTGCCGGGGGCTGCCTGAGATGACTTGCAGTCGGTGATCATCTCTCCCTGTTAGGCGCATGGCCGGTTACTCGTCCCGGTCTGAGCGTTTTTTGGATATAGCTTGTCCTTATTATAAGAGGCATTTGAGCTATGTCAAGGGCTGGTGGATGATCCCAATAATCCCGGCAGTTCGGCCAGGGTTTGGATGGTGGCGTTAGGGATGATTTTGTCTTTGTCGGCGTTGTTATCCGGGCGGTCGGCGCGCCGGGTGATCCACACGCTGAAGATGCCCAGCTGGTTAGCCCCCAGGATATCGGCATGCAGGGTGTCGCCCACCATCACGGTCTCGGCAGGGGTTCTATCCCACTGGGCGAGGGCGTGACGGAATATCTTCGGGTCGGGCTTGCGGTAGCCGCACACGGCGGAGGTGATGATGAAGTCGAAATAAGGGCGGATGCTGGCTTTGTCCACCAGCAGCTGCACATCGGCATCATCCCCGGCGTTAGAAATGATCCCCAGGCGGTAGCCGTTTTGCCGGAGCGCTTCCAGCGTGGGGCGTGCATCTTCCTCCGGGATCCACTGGTTTTGCGAGACATGATAGAGCTTTTTCAGCCCTTCCTGGAGGATGTGCTCCGGGACATGCGGGAAGCCAAAATCGGCCAATACCTGTTCCAGGATGCGGTAGGTGGTGTGTTCGATGTAATCGATCTCCCGCTCCTGGTGGTAAGTGGAAAGGCGGTAGCGAAATTCCCGGGCAAAGCGCTCTTTGTCTATCATGATACCGGCTGAAAGCAGGCTGCTGGCTAAGGCCTGGTCTGCCCTGGCAATCATCTCGCTGGTGTCGCCGTCAAAATGGAGGAGTGTGTTGCCGAGGTCGAAGATGATGCCGTGAAAACGCATGCGTTAATACCCCCGTGTAAGGTCTACCTGGTTTAGCATCGGCTCGTCCGTCAGATAGCGTTTGAGATTTTCGATGAACATCTGGTTGGCGCGGTTCATGTAGTTGGCGCTGAAACCAGCAATGTGCGGGGTGATGATCAGGTTTGGCGCGCTCCAGAGCGGGTGGTCTTCCGGGAGCGGCTCCTCGGCGAACACATCCAGGGCGGCTCCGGCAATCCAGCCTTCACGCAAGGCCAGGTCCAGGGCGGCAAGGTCGGTCACCCCTCCGCGGGAGATGTCTACAAAATATGCGCTGGTCTTCATCGCCTGGAGCTGTTTTTCTGCGATCATGCCGGTGGTCTCTTCTGTCTTCGGTACCGTCACGACCACAAAGTCGCATTCTTTGAACATGGAACGCAGCGCCTGGGGCGGGTACAGCCGGGTGAAGAGTGTTCCCTCGGGGTCGCCGATGTCTTCTTCGATGGCGTACCCGTCATCAGGGAGGGACATGAGGTCGCGCTTGGTTGCCAGGATCTTTGCGCCAAAGGTTTGCGCCAGTTTGGCAACCTGGCGTCCAATGCTGCCATAGCCCACAATCCCGACGGTGCTGCCGCGCAGTTCGCTGGGGGTGTAGTTTTTACCTTTTTCCGCCATCCACTTCTTTTGGCGCTGCAGGTTGGAGAATTTGGGGATTTGGTGTCCCAGCGCCAGCAGCATGGTGAGGGCATGTTCGGCAACCTGGGGGGCACTGGCGCCGCTGATCGAGGTGAGGGCGGGAGAATTATCTTCCAAAAACAGCGGCTGTTGGAGAAGTTTATCAACCCCGGAAAGATAGGACTGCACCCAGTGGAGGCGCGGCGCCTGGCTGGGGGCAGGCAAGGTATGCATGGTATAGAGCACTTCAGCCTGCCCCCAAATTTCCTCGGGAATGCCCGTGTTTTCCCGCGCCGGGAAAACTGTCAAGGAGATGGCGTCGCTCACCTGGGTGATCTGTTCGGCCAGTTTTTCGGAGATGGGCAGTGTGACCAATACTTCAATTTTCTTACTCATATTTAAACGACCCTGTGGATAACCTGGGGATAACCCTGTGGAAGATGCTGCTTTTCCTGGGGATATCCCCTGAATAAGCTGTGGATGACCGGCAAATCCCTCTCCAATAAGGTGCGGCATAGGAATGAATGTTGGAAATGTGGGATATTTGTGGGATATTGTGGGATATCCCAACGGCTGCCAGCCCCTTCCAATTGTAATGGAAAAATGCCGGGATGGGGAGCATTCCAGACTATTTTAGGCTTATTTTCCACCGAAGTGATAATTTGCGATATAATTACCTTTTGGAAAAAACCTAACCTTATGGCTACCAACAAACGAACTTCTTATTCCCGTAACAATAAAAGCCTGCAATCCACCGCAGATGCTGAACTGACCACACTCCGCTTGCGCCTGAACAAGAAACGCGAGTATATTGCCATTCTTGAGCTGGAGCTGTTCAACACCCGGGTGACGATCCACGAATTCATGGTGAAATACAACCAGCGCGTGGGCCACCTGGAAGCCTATTTGCGCACTTTGCGGCGCAAGCTGTATGAAGTGCTGGAATCGCAGCGTCCAGGTCCTGAAGAGGCTCCTCCCGAAGCATTTGAAGAGGAGGAGGAATTCACCTACCAGGAGCGGGATGAAAATAACGGCTGGCGCAAAATTGAGAACGGTAAAAAGTCCAAATACAGCCCCAAAATGGAGGAGCAGATCAAGAACCTGTTCCGCGAGCTGGCCCGCCGCTTCCACCCGGACTTGACCTCCGACCCGGAGGAAAAGAAATGGCGCGAAGAGGTGATGACCCGCGTCAACCAGGCGTATGCCGCCCGCGATCTGAAAGCCCTGCGCGCCCTGGCCGAGCAGCCCGACCGCCCGGTGGATTCACCCAACCAGACCAAAGAGCAGGAAATTGCCGCCCTGAAAACCGAACTGAAGCGGCTGGATCTGGTGATCGCCGACCTGAAAGCCCGCATCAAGCACCTGGAAGAGTCGCCCGCCTGGCAGCTGCGGATGGAATCGCGTTTGAAGCGGCGTTCCGGCAGCGACCTGCTGACCGAAATGGAAGATAAGTTCAAGGAACAAATTGCCGACCTGGAAGAGCATCTGATCGTTTTGGGGGTTGATCTGGAAGATCTCCGTATGCCTACGGAGGCCGGGTAAGCAGCATGCACCCTTTGCTGGCAGCGCTTGTTGAAGATTTCGAATTCAGCGGCAGCATCCCTGCGGATGCCGCCGCTTTTCTTATTAAGCACGACTGTCCCCGGACCGCCGAGCATGTCGGTCAGGTGGCTGGGATGGCTGCAGAATTGGCACGCCGCTTCGGCGTGGACGAGACCCAGGCAACCCAGGCCGGATGGCTGCACGATATCAGCGCGGTTTTCCCCAACCACGAGCGGCTGGCCGTCTCGCAGGCGTTGGGACTGGAGATCCTCCCCGAAGAGGCGGAAGTGCCGCTGCTGCTGCACCAGAAGCTTTCGGCGGTGATCGCCGGGCAGCTCTTTGGCGTGCGAGATGAAGCCGTGCTGCAGGCGGTCCGCTGCCATCCCACGCTGACCGCTTCGCCCAACCCGCTGGATGTGACCCTCTTTGTAGCGGATAAGCTCGCCTGGGATCAGAAAGGCAAGCCGCCGTACGCTGATGCGCTGGTGCAGGCGCTGGAAGATTCCTTGGAAGCCGCGGCCTGGGTCTACCAGGATATTCTGATGCATTCCGGCCAGCTGAAGGTCGCGCACCCGTGGATGCTGGCCTCCCACAGGG
>QKGK01000498.1 GCA_003250455.1 Chloroflexota bacterium
TCCAATACTGTCAGGCCAATCACCTGGCGGTAATAATCTTTTTCTTTCTCTATATCCGATACAGCTAACCGCATCACGCCGATATGTGCTTTCGGATCAATTAGTCCAATGTCTGATAAATTTAACATATTTGCTCCAAATTATCATATTTTACTGCTAACCAATAGACACATAGAAGATGTTATTTCTTACAAGATAAAATTACAATTCCCAGGGAGGTTTTTCCTGGCTCTGATCAAGTGCTGCTGAGATTTCATCTTGGTACTTGGGTATTTTCTCCCCAACAGCTTTGACTAGTCCGAAACAACCAGCAAGCATCATATCCCCAAAAGGTGTTGCATAATAGGCGGGCATCTCACTATGGTTCATCATCGCCCAGCGCGGCCCTGTCACGGCGACATCAAAATCTCCATCCCCCAATTTTAAGGGAGAATCATCCAAAATGAGTGCACCATGCCCCTGGTCGAGGAATATTTCCTCATGGGTCAAATTTCCCTGCGCCATTTTCTTTAGCAACCCGCTTAGCTTCCCCGCATCCAGCATCCCGGTATGGTGCTCAAAAACTCCTTCAATCCCCCCCAGGCCGATCCGAAAAGCAATCGTATGGAAATTTCCAATATTTGCCATCAAAAATCGGGAGTTATTCCGGACAACCGGGTCCTGCATAGCCCCCAACACTGCTGCCGGGGCGGTGTCCATCAACACTAGTGGTACATCCAGCTCCCCTGCCGAGTATTTTACTGCTTGCATCCGGGTCATGATATCGGGAATTTCTTCCCGCAGGAAAGCGAAATCACTTAACCGACGATCTTCCTTGACCCTGTCAGCAATATAGTCAAACCGGAACTGTCGATCCGAATATCCAGGCGGCGCTGCGCCATGATCAAAAACTGCCACCGCAATTACATCCACCTTGTTGAGAGACACATCAAAATAGGCAAACGCTTTTGATAAAGCCTCCAGATCAAAATCCAGCATCTTTATGCGGGTCACATTTTCAGGTAAAGCAGCAGCCTCATCCTCACTCACCAGGATTATGCCCGTCTCCCGAATAAAATCGAGGTCATCATTAAACGTTCGTGCAGCGTCAGGTGTAGCATACACCTTATATCCTGCTTTCAGATGGTCTTCAGCAGCCCAATTACTAGGGCCTCCCCCCATGGTCACTCCAGTGAGCACCACACTTTGCCCATTTTCCGTTGCCTTTTTCAGTCGACGATTAATGATCATGGTTGGAGAGGGCAGCACCATCTTATAATTATTCTCCACATCGATCCTGGAATCAAAAAGCAAGACATCCTGAGTTCCGGTACCAATATCAACCGCTAATATTTTCATTTCGCTTCCTTAAACGAATAATCAATCATTTCTGTGGTTGCCTGAAGATCAAATCCGCCCGAAATATCTTAACTTCATCACCCACCGCCAAAAAGTCCACCGAAGCCGAATAGATGCCTTCAGGCAAAACCGTCACGCAGTCCATCAAGGCAAGAAAGCTCACTTTAAGCAGCCCATTTAAATCCACATTCCTCGTCATCAAACTCTCTTCCACCCCGAATGGATCGCACACCAGGGTTGTGATTTGTTCCTCTCCCTGATAAATCTCGATCGTATAAATTGTGCTTATCTCGCCGGCAAATTCAATATCAAAATCTGTCCAAAAGTCCAATTCACCGCCCGGGTGCGAAAATTCAGTTTCAAACTGGCCAATTTTCTGGATGGGGATTCGCGCAAGTTCGTTTCTGGCACACCCAACCATGAACAGCATCAAAAGGAATACGAGTGGGGAAAAAAGGTTTCGCTTGGACATAAAGAGTAAAAACCTCAATTAGTGAACGTCAAATCAGAATTCAACCGCTTCAAGTATAGCATTTAAACAAGAAATGTTCCCCTGATCAGCTGGGAAACAATTTCCAGAAATATTGGGAGAATAATTTTATCTTGGTCCTAATCAATCAGGATCAAAGGGGCGTCCTTTTCCACACGCTGATCAGCTGAAATAGATACCTCTTTGATCACTCCACCGGTTGGAGCGTGAATCGCCATTTGCATCTTCATGGATTCCAGAACACACAATACATCCCCATCCTCAACCTCGTCACCTACAGCTACATTAACGCTGATCACCAGTCCGGGCATCGGGGCGCGCAAATCTTTTTCAGAAGATTGCAAAGCGCCGGTTTTATTCTGGCTTCGCTCGGATGCCACCTGAGCCAGGATCTGCTTCCCATCCGCCAACACCAGATACGAATTATCCCCCTCCACCCGCATATGCAGCTCAAATTTATCATCACCATGGTTCAGCAAATATAAACCAGCCTCATTCAATTGGAGCAGGTTGGCTTCGATCTCTTCCCCGTTGATAAATATCCCTTTTTCAGAAATATCAATCGAATATTCATTTTCGCCAATCATTATGCGGTATACGGCCATATCAAATCCATATTTTCTATTGTGTCGTCCTGATTATTTTATCCCAATTGCAAATATAAAAACAGGGGCGCACCAGGTACGCCCCTGAAAGTTATTCAGAGATAAATTGGATTAAATCGTTCCCCGCATTTGCTCATTCCAGGCTGTCGTGCGCCAGGTATTGGCTTCGTGGCGGTCTTCCCGCGGTTTGGACTTCTGGCTGTGTTCCACCAATGCGGCTGCAAGGGCTACGATCTTTTCCAAGGCTTCAGATGTTTGTCCTATCGCTGGTTTGAAATTATCCAGGAAGGTCGTATCCACAGTGCCGTACACAAAGTTTTCTTGCGTAATGATTTTGGTCAGGAACTCAATATCCGTCGGAACGCCGCTGATCTGGAATTCATCCAATGCCCTGCCCAGGCGCTGCACTGCAATCTCCCGGTCCTCCCCCCAAACGATCACTTTCGCCAGCAGAGAATCATAATGCATGGTGACTTCCATTCCCTGATAAAGGGCACTGTCCACCCGCACGCCCGGACCATCCGGTTCTTTTACATAGGTAACCGTACCCGTGACAGGCATAAAATTATTGGCAGCATCTTCCGCAATGATGCGTGCTTCGATCGCTGCCCCTCGGGCGAAAACGTCTTTCTGAGAAATCCGCAGATTTCCTTCGGCTGCCAGGCGGAGCTGCATCCGCACCAGGTCCATCCCGATCACCAATTCGGATACCGGATGCTCTACCTGGATACGCGGGTTAACCTCAATGAAATAGTAGGTGCCTGCCTGGTCCAATAAAAACTCTACAGTCCCCAGGCTGCGGTAATTGAGCTTTTCACCCAGTATCTTGGCATATTGATGCACCTGCTTCCGTTGCTTATCGGTTAATCCCGGTGCTGGCGCTTCCTCGATCAATTTTTGCCGGCGACGCTGGATCGAGCACTCGCGTTCTCCCAGAACGATCACATTCCCTTGCCCATCTCCAACAATCTGCACCTCAATATGGCGGGCGCGGTTGACAAACGGTTCCAGGTAAACGCCGTCGTCCCCAAAGGAAGCCTGAGCCTCCCGGCGGGCATCCCGGATCATCTCGATTAATTCCTCTCGTCCATGAGCAATCCGGATTCCCCGACCGCCGCCTCCAGAAATGGCCTTCACCATAATGGGGAACTCCACTTCCACTTTTGCCAGCAGTTCTTCGGGATCGATGCTTTTCTGGTCTACCGGGAGATCTGGGCCAGCCAAAACACGCAGACCGGCCTCCCGGGCTGTTTTCCGGGCAGCCAATTTATCTCCAGTCAAAGAAATAGTCTCAGGGCGCGGCCCGATGAAGATGATCCCGGCTTCTTCCACTTTACGGGCAAAGGTTTCATTTTCCGATAAAAAGCCATACCCAGGGTGAATGGCATCCACTTTCTTTTCCACCGCTACCTGAACGATCTTTTCGATGTTTAAATAGGATTCTTTTGCCTCGGCAGGGCCAATCAGCACGGCCTCATCCGCATAACGAGTATGGAGGGCTTCACGGTCTGCTTCAGAGTACAAGGCCACACTGGCAAAACCTAGCTCTCGGCACGCTCGCATTATTCGAACTGCAATTTCTCCTCGATTTGCTACCAGTACTTTCATGATCTACTCCTTTTCCTTAATGCAATCTAGATGTCAGTCTAAAGCGGAATATTGCCGTGTTTCCGGGCGGAGGTCTGTTGGCGTTTATTCTGCAAAGCCTCCAGCGCTGAGATGATCCGCCAGCGGGTATCTTCCCGCGGGATCACGTCATTGACATACCCGCGTGAAGCTGCAATGAACGGGTTGGCAAATTCATTCCGATATTCGTCAATTTTTTCCTGCCGTACTTGCTCTAAATTCTCTGCTTCAGCAAGGTCACGGCGGTAAAGAATATTTACAGCACCTTCCGGCCCCATCACTGCGAGGTTCGCTTCCGGCCACGCAAAGTTCAGATCGCCTTTGAGGTGTTTCGAACTCATCACTATATAAGCACCTCCAAAAGCTTTCCGTAATATCACGGAAACTTTGGGAACGGTCGCTTCTGCATACGCAAAGATCATTTTCGCCCCATGACGGATCACGCCGCCCGCTTCCTGTGCGGTTCCGGGTAAAAATCCGGGGGTATCCACCAGGGTAACCAGCGGAATGTGGAATGAATCACAAAAGCGGATAAATCTTGCCGCTTTATCCGAGGCGTCAATATCCAGCACACCGGCCAAAACCAGGGGCTGATTGGCAACGATGCCCACAGACTGCCCGTCAAACCGTGCAAACCCTACGACGATATTTTGTGCATACTGGCTTTGAACTTCCATAAAAGCGCCATCATCCACAATTGCGCTGATCACGTCTTTCACATCATAGGGCTGACGTTCGTCAGAGGGGACAACTTTATTTAATTCTGGCACAGAACGCTTTGCAGGGTCATGAGAGATGAGTACTGGTGCTGGTGTTAAGTTATTCGAAGGCAAATAGGTCAGCAAATCCCGGATGCTTGCCATCATGTTCTCTTCCCCTTCAGAGACAAAATGCGCTACACCGCTTTGAGCAGCATGCAGTGCCGCTCCGCCCAAATCATAAGAGCTGACCTCTTCATGGGTCACAGCTTTGACAACTTCTGGCCCCGTCAGGAACATGTAGGCATTATCCGCTTCCATAAAAACGAAATCCATCAACGCCGGAGAATACACCGCTGCACCTGCACAAGGCCCTAAAATAGCTGCAATCTGAGGAATGATTCCCGAAGATTTAACATTCCTGGTAAAAATCTCTCCACACGCCGCCAAAGAGTCCACCCCCTCCTGGATTCGGGCGCCGCCCGAATCGTTCAACCCCACCACCGGAGCGCCATTTTGGTGAGCCAGTTCGATCAGCCTGGCGATCTTCAATCCATGGCTTTCCCCTAACGACCCACCCATGATCGTAAAATCCTGTGCATAAACATAGACGATCCGGCCGTCAATCTTTCCCCAGCCGGTCACAACACCATCCGTATACTTCCCAACAGCATTCCCATTGTTGGAAATTCCAGGCTGTCGCGGGGTCACAAACAAATCCGTTTCAACAAAGGTATCAGGGTCAAGCAGCATTTCAATCCGCTCGCGCGCAGTGCGTTTGCCTTTTTCATGCTGGGCCGCAATCCGTTTCTCACCGCCCCCCTGCTGGGCCATGGTTCTTAGATGGTTGATTGTTTTATCTTCGTTCATAACTTGTTTAGAAATGTGAGTTGACATCGAAGTGTGTAAACCCCAAAGATTTCATAGGGTTACGCAATCTTTCATGGTTCAAATGAGAAATATTTCCTACTTCCAGAGAAAAATTCTCCGCAACTTATCTTCTTCCAAGGGGTTTCACCTTCCTGTAAGGGGCTGTGCGAACTTTGAAAACTGGCTTTACCCTTCACCGGAAAATTTTCCGACCATGCAATAATCCGAATGTAGTAGTTTTACGCCACAAAGTTGTGCTGCGTTCGGGTTTTTGTTGCTAATTCCTGGTGAAGGATCCCCTCCTCGCGTTTACCTGGTTGCAGTACTCACTTCACGCTGAGGATTAGGAGTAAAAAATTATGGACATCAAAACAGCAGTAGCAATTGTCGGTATCGGTGCAGTCATGCCTGATGCCACCAACGCCAATCAATTTTGGCAGAATATCCTCAATAAAAAATATTCCATCGGCGAAGTCCCCGCAAATCGCTGGCTTCCCGATCTTTTCTATCATCCTGACCCCAATGTGCCTGACAAGACCTACAGTAAGATCGGCGGTTGGGTGAATGATTTTAAATTCAATCCCTTTGAATGGGGCATCATGATCCCCCCGCGGGTATTGGATAACATGGACGATGGACAAAAATGGGCAATCGCCGCCAGCCATGAAGCCCTGGTCGATTATGGCTTCCCGGAACGTGCTTTAGACTCCGAACGTGTTGCCGTGATCCTGGGCAATGCCATGGCTGGGGAACACCACTACCAGACCAACTTGCGCATTCACGCGCCGGAATTTTCCAAAGCGCTGTCAGAATTGCCATCGTTCCAATCCTTGCCTGCGGACGTGCAAAAATCCCTCCTGGAAGGGATGCTGTCCAATATTCATAATTCCACTCCGCAAATCAATGAAGATACCATGCCCGGCGAGCTTTCCAATATCATCGCCGGCAGGGTAGCGAACGTTTTTAACTTTGGCGGTGCAAATTTTGTCACCGACGCCGCCTGCGCCTCATCTCTGGCTGCGCTCCAATCCGCTGTTGAGGGGCTCATCTTCCACAAATTTGACGCCGTGCTCACAGGCGGTATTGACCGCAACATGGGGGCTGGTTCATTTGTCAAATTCAGCAAGGTTGGCGCACTGAGCCCGGATGGTTCCCGACCGTATGCCGCAGGAGCAAACGGGTTTGTGATGGGCGAGGGTGCGGCTGTCTTCCTATTAAAGAGATTAGATGATGCCGAACGCGACGGCGATAAGATTTACGCTGTTATCCGCGGCATCGGCAGCAGCAGCGACGGAAAAGGGAAAGGGATCACCGCTCCCAATCCTATTGGGCAGGAACGCGCAGTTACACGCGCCTGGAAAAGTGCAGGGGTCAATCCGGCAAGTGTCGGGCTGATCGAAGGGCACGGCACCTCCACCCGCGTCGGCGACCGGGTGGAGATCCAGAGCCTGGCGAAAGTTTTCAAAGAATTTGGTCTGCCCAATCAAAGCGTTGGCCTGGGGTCGGTTAAATCCAACATCGGCCATCTGAAAAGCGCGGCTGGCGCGGCCGGTCTATTCAAAGCCGTCTACGCGCTCGATCAAAAACTCCTTCCACCCTCTGTCAATTTCAACACACCCAACCCGGAGGTTAACTTCTCGGACATGCCTTTCTTCGTTGTCACCGAGCAGCAGCCCTGGGAACGGCCGGTAGGAGAGATTCGCCGTGCCGGGGTCAGTTCATTTGGCTTTGGCGGCACCAATTTCCACGTTGTCCTGGAAGAATATGTTCCGGGTGTATCCAATCAGGCATCTTTTTCTATCCCCGAGCAAAGGGGACAAGCCCAAAATATTAGCGAACAAATCGCGAGTGAGGTCACCATGACTGAAACTGCTCCCCAACCTCTTACCCCCAATTTTGTATTCCTCGGTGAGACTTCGGCCGCCGAATTAAAAGTTAAATTATCGGTCATCCTGGAACAAGCGCAAAAAGGGAGCCTGCCGGAATCCCAAACCCCCGAACGGGTGGATCTGGAACAACCCGAACGGATGGTCATCAGCTACTCCAGTGCAGAAGATTTGATCAAAAAAGCTGAAAAAGCAATCAGCGGTCTGGAAGACGATGCCAACACGCCCTGGAACGCTTTTACTGCCCGCGGGATTTACCGCGGCAGCGGCGTACCGGGTAAAATCGCTTTTCTCTTCCCTGGACAGGGTTCCCAATACGCCAATATGCTTAAAGACCTGGCAGATACTTACCCGGTCGTCCAGCAGACCTTTGATGAAGCAGACCGTATCATGACCCCATTGCTGGGCAAACCGCTGACCGAATACATTTTCACGGATAACCCCACTGAAGAGAACATCCTGGCCATGGAGGAAGCACTCAAAGACACCACCATCACCCAGCCGGCCATGCTGGCAGCCAACATTGCCATTCTGAGGCTTCTGGCCCAGAACAACATTCATCCCGACGCCCTCATCGGGCACAGCCTGGGAGAATATGCTGCCCTGGTGGCCTCCGGCGCACTCACCTTTGAAGAAGCCCTGGAAGTGGTCAGTGCCCGCGGCCATGCCATGGCCGCCCTGAAGGTAGAGGATAACGGTTGTATGGCAGCTGTTTTAGCGCCTATAGAAGAAGTACAAAAAATCATCGACTCCGTTGATGGCTATGTCGTGTTAGCGAATGTCAACAGCCCAGTGCAGTCTGTGATCGGCGGGAATGTTGCCGCGGTGGAGGAAGCCATAGAGAAGTTCAAGGATGCCGGTTTGCAGGCAAAAATCATCCCAGTCTCCCACGCCTTCCACACCCGGATTGTTGCCCCTGCAGCAGACATTCTTCGCAAAATGATCGAAAAAACAGACCTGAAGATCCCGGCTCTGCCAATTGCTGCCAATGTAACCGGCGAGACATACCCACAGGATCGGGCAGAGATTGTCAACATGCTTTCCGAGCACATTGCCTCACCTGTCCAGTTCGTCAAAGGCATCCGCACGCTGTACCAATCTGGCTGCCGGATATTCATTGAATCCGGTCCCAAACGGGTGCTCAACTCCCTGGCCAACGACATTCTCAAGGAATTTGAGGATACCACCGTCATCGCCACCAATCACCCCCGCAAAGGCGGCGTAGACAGCTTCCACGAAGCACTGTGCCAGTGCTATGCCCTGGGCCTGGGATTTGAAAAACCTGTACCTGCACCTGCTGAAATAGAGATTGCAGTTCCTGCCACCGTGGAAGAACCCGAAGTAGTGGTTGAAAGCTCCACCACACCGCAAAAGATCACCGGCTCGGTGGTCATCTCCGGTGCCGGACTTGGATTGCCGGGACGAACCCATCACGTCTTCAGTGATGACAACATCGAACGAATTTTGAATGGAGAAAACTTCATTGAGCCGCTCCCCATGGAAACCCGTGAGGAAATGCTCGCTAAAAAAGTCACCCGGCTTGAAAAAAGTGACGCCGGAGCCCAAATGATCGTCCTGGATGACCTGGACCAGACCATAAAACTGGCCGGGCAGCAAGGCGAATTTGACCTGGCGGAAGAGTTTGGTGTGCCCGCAGACCGGGTAGCCGCGTTGGACATTTCCACGCAACTGGCAATTGCCGCAGGGATCGAAGCGTTGAGAGATGCTGGTATTCCCCTTGTAATGCACTACAAGCAGACCAGCACCGGCTCGTACCTGCCCAAACGCTGGATGCTGCCCCCATCTCTGGCAGATGAAACCGGTGTGATTTTTGGCTCTGCCTTCCCAGGGTTGGACCAGCTATCCTCCGAGGCAGAACGCTATTTCGAGCACAAACAAGCAAAAGACCAGATCGAGCAGTTCACCCAGATCCTTGCACTCACATCTGAAGAAAATACCGATTTGCGTCAAACGCTGCAGGAAAAAATTGCCAAGCTGGAAGCCCAGCTAAATCGATTGGATTATCACTTCGACCGCAAATTTATTTTCCGCGTCCTCAACATGGGCCATTCACAATTTGCGGAATACATTGGCGCCCGCGGACCCAATACCGCACTGAATGCCGCCTGTGCCACCACTACCCATGCAATTTCAATCGCAGAGGACTGGATTCGTACCGGCAGATGTAAGCGTGTTCTGATTGTTGCGGGTGATGATGTCACCGGCGGAAGCCTTGTCAATTGGGTGGGAACCGGGTTGCTAGCCACCGGCGCGACCACCACCGAAGGCGACCTTCACCAGGCTGCTTTGCCCTTCGATCGCCGGCGTAACGGTATGATCATAGGGATGGGCGCAGCTGGTCTGGTTGTAGAATCAGAGGATTCCGTGCGCGAACGCGGTATGCAGGGGATTGTTGAAGTTCTCGCCACCGACACCGCCAACAGTGCTTTCCATGGCACCCGGCTGGAGGTCAATCACGTCAGCCAGATCATGCAGCGCCTCGTAGATGTCGCAGAAAAACGCTTCGGGCTTTCCCGCACTGCACTCGCCCGGAAAACCATGTTCATGTCCCACGAGACCTACACTCCTGCCCGCGGTGGCAGTGCCGCAGCAGAAATTGAAGCCCTCAAATCTACGTTCGGTCAGTCCGCGGATGAGATCCTCATCGCCAACACCAAAGGATTCACCGGGCACACCATGGGCGTCGGGATCGAGGATGTGGTTGCCGTCAAAGCGCTGGAATTCGGGATCGTACCGCCGATAGCAAACATCAATTACGAATTTGAGCCTGATCCGCAGTTGGGTGACCTCAAACTCTCGCATGGTGGCCCTGCCGACGTACAGTATGCGCTTCGGCTGGGCGCTGGATTTGGCTCACAGATATCCATGACCTTGCTGCGCAAGATCCCTGGAATTGCCAATCGGGTGAACCAACCTGTTTACCAGCAATGGCTGTCCGCTATATCTGGTTACGCTCAGGTAGAGTTGGAAACCGAAAAACGCACCCTGCGAATCAAAGATCGCGGCGTACCGGAACAGATTCCGGCACCATCCCAGTGGCACTATGGCCAGGGTCCTTCTCTCTGGGCTGAGTACTCTCATATTGAAGAAGCGCAGGAAAGCCCAATTGTCATTGATGTAGCCCAACCCGCACCTGTGATAGCCGCAGAACTGCCCACCGAGGAAGAGGTAAAGACCTTCCTGCTCAATCTGGTCAGCGAGAAAACCGGCTACCCGATCGAAATCCTGGACATGGAAATCGACCTGGAAGCTGATCTGGGCATTGACACCGTCAAACAAGCTGAATTGTTCTCCTCGATCCGGGAGCATTTCGGCATCCCGAAACGCGAAGACCTCCAGTTGGTCGATTACAACACTTTACAAAAAGTGGTCGACTTTGTTCTGGATTCCCTCGCGGAGACGAACCAACCGGCAACTGTTCAGACATCAACCCAGCAGCCTGAAACGAGTGAAATCCAGGTTTCCGCTGAATCTACCACGCCGCAGGAAACACAAACGCCTGTACCAGCGGCAGCTCAACCCACCGAAGAAGAGGTCAAAACCTTTTTGCTCAATCTGGTCAGTGAGAAAACTGGCTACCCGATCGAAATTCTGGATATGGAAATCGACCTGGAAGCCGATCTGGGCATTGACACTGTCAAACAGGCCGAATTGTTCTCCTCGATCCGGGAGCATTTCGGCATCCCGAAACGCGAAGACCTCCAGCTTGTGGATTACAACACTTTGCAAAAGGTAGTCGACTTTGTTCTGGATTCCCTCGCGGAGACCGGCCAATCGGCAGCAGTTCAGACAACAACCCAGCAGCCTAAAACGAGTGAAATCCAGGTTTCTGCTGAATCCACCACGGCGCAGGAAGCACAGACGCCTGCACCGACAGCAGTTCAGCCCACCGAAGAAGTAATCAAGGCTTTCCTCCTCGATCTGGTCAGCGAGAAAACCGGCTACCCCACCGAGATCCTCGAGATGGATCTGGACCTGGAAGCCGACCTGGGTATTGACACTGTCAAACAGGCTGAGCTCTTCTCTGCAGTGCGGGATCACTTCGGTATTCCGCGCCGCGAAGACCTGATGCTGGTCGATTACAACACGCTCCAAAAGGTTGTCGGCTTCGTCCAGGATTCTTTTGGAGAACTCGTCCCGGTTCTTGTCCAGGAACAGGCTCCACAGCAGGAACAGCGCCCAATTGCTTCCACGCCTGCTCCGGAACCAGTAAAAGTGCAAGCTGAAGCCAGCCTGAACGGCACTCAACCTGCTGAGGAAGAGATCAAGGCTTTCCTCCTCGATCTGGTCAGCGAGAAAATCGGTTATCCCACCGAGATCCTTGAGATGGATCTGGACCTGGAAGCCGACCTGGGTATCGATACCGTCAAGCAGGCCGAGCTCTTCTCGGCGGTACGGGACCACTTCGGGATTCAACGCCGCGAAGATCTGATGCTGGTCGAATACAACACGCTGCATAAGGTAGTAAGCTTCGTCCAGGATTCCTTTGAAGAAGTTGCCCCCGTTCCTGTCCAGGAGCAAGCCCCTCAACCGGAACAAAGCCCGGCTGCAGTTACATCTACACCTGAACCAGTGCACCAACAAGCTGAAACGCATTCAGACGCTGTCCAACCAGCTGAAGAAGAGATCAAGGCTTTCCTCCTCGATCTGGTCAGCGAGAAAACCGGCTACCCCTCTGAGATCCTCGAAATGGATCTGGATCTGGAAGCCGACCTGGGTATTGACACTGTCAAGCAGGCGGAGCTCTTCTCTGCTGTGCGAGACCACTTCGGTATTCCGCGCCGCGAAGACCTGATGCTGGTCGATTACAACACCTTACAAAAAGTAGTTGGCTTCGTCCAGGATTCTTTTGAACAGGAAGAAAAACAACCGCCAGAAACCTCTCAAATTGAGGAATCCACCCCTGTCGAAGTACCTGCAACTACAGAGGAAATTTCCGGGGAAGATACCCAACCCATTCCACGGAAAATCCCCGTACCGATGCTGCGGCCCCGCCTGGATCTGTGCATCCCTACAAATATCAAGTTAAATTCAGAAAGCCGTATTCTGGTTATCGAGGATCAAACCGGCGTCTCAGATGAGCTTGTCAATCAGTTGATCTCCCGCCAGGTACAGGTTTTAAAACTGGGCGCAGCAGACTTAAACAATGTTGAAGAAACCATTCAACTCTGGCTGGAACAGGGACCAATCCATGGCGTCTACTTCCTCCCCTCCCTGGATCAGGAAACACCCCTGCACGCCCTCACACCAAAAGATTGGCATGCACACCTCAACCAAACTGTCTATACCCTCTTCCATGTAATGAAAGCACTCCCTGAAGATGCCTTCCTGATCTCTGCAAGCAACACCGGCGGATTGCATGGCTATACGAAAAACGAGATTTTCAGTACCGGCGGGGGAGTGAGCGGCTTTACCAAATCGCTCCAGCTCGAACGCCCCAAATCGCTCGCCAAAGTGGTGGATTTCCACCCACAGGAAGAACCCCTGTTTATCGCACAACAGCTGGTCGCAGAAACCCTGGCAGACCCGGCTGTTGTAGAAGTTGGCGTTGAACACGGCCAGCGGTACGGAATTGCTGTTACCGAACAGCCCTGGAATGAGCAAGCCAGCAATCCCCTTCCCCAAAAGGGCGTCTTTTTGGTCACCGGAGGGACTGGTGGGATCACCCTGCCAATCGTCAAAGACCTGGCACGCCAAACCCACGGGCGTTTCTTCCTTACCGGGCGGTCCCCCCTTCCAGACCCCAACAGCCGGGAACTGGCAATCTTGCACTCATCAGGCCAGGAAGGGCTGCAGCAAGCCTGGATGGAAAAACTGCAGGCTGAGGGCCAAAAGTTCACCCCGATCGAACTGCGCAGCAAAGTGGAACGCTTTGCTAGGGCCGCAGCAACCCTGGATGCGCTTGAAGAGATCAAACAGCTTGGCGGGGCGGTCAAATATCTAGTAGCAGAGGTTACCAATGCTGCAGATATGGATCAGGTGGTCGATACAGTATTGTCTGAAACCGGTCAAATCGACGTTCTCATCCATGCTGCCGGTGTCGAACGCAGCCGCAAGCTGCCCAAGAAACCAATCGATGAATTTGTCCAGACCATGGACGTGAAAGCTAGCGGGTTCTTCTACCTTTACGAAAGCCTACGCAATCGGGATGCGCTTCCCCGGGAGATCATTTTGTTCTCCTCCATCGCCGGAAGGTTCGGCAATAACGGGCAAACTGATTATTCTGCCGCCAACGACCTGATCAGTAAGATGGGTGTTGCCATCCAACAGCAGCATCCCGGTACCCGGGTGACCACCATTGACTGGGGTCCGTGGGCGGAAGTCGGTATGGCCAGCAGAGGTTCCACTCCCCGACTGATGGCTTTTGCGGGCATCGAAATGCTGCCTCCAACGCAGGCCTCCAGGCTGGTATACCAGGAGATCACCCAGAATGGTGGCGGCGAGGTGATTTTTGCCGGTTCTCTGGGCGTGATGGAAGACCAGCTTACCGAAAAAGACACATTGGACTTGAATGCCGCCAATAACGCCCTTCGCAGTGGGAATCCACCGCACCTCATGTTGAGTGAGATCACCGGGTATGATCAAAAGAACGGCGCCACTTTCGAGGTCACCCTTGACCCCGCCAAAGAGCCCTTCCTCAAAGACCATGCAATCAACGGCACCCCTTTGCTGCCTGGCGTGATGGGCATTGAAGGCTTTTCGGTCGCCGCCCAGCACATTGTCTCTGCACTCAGCGCCACCAAACCAACCGGCCTGAGAGTGACCGAACTGGAGGACGTTGAATTCACCAATCCGTTCAAGTTTTTCAGGAACGAACCCCGGCACATCATCTGGAGAGCATTTCCAACCCGGAGTTCGCGCGGTTTGGATGTGAAAGTGTTGATGGAATCGCTCAATCCTTCCCGCCTGGAACAGGAACCGAAACCGATTCAGCACTTCACTGGCCGCGTCCACCTCACAGCAAGACCTGACGAAACCAACGATGTATTTGCTCCTCCTCCTAAC
>QKGK01000496.1 GCA_003250455.1 Chloroflexota bacterium
CGGGCGTTATGGGCATACTCCCGGTTGGCGGAGATGATCTCGTCGAACAGGCGCTGCAGATCCTGCACGCAGCCGCTTTCATATTCCAGGGTGGTCAGGGCGCTGGTCGCAGAGGGACAGAAGATGGTCACCGTGCCGGAGGTTAGCCCGGCTTCCTGCACGGCTTGGGCCACTGCCGGGGTGATGTCGTGGATATCGGCGTTGCCGTTGGTGGTCAGTTCCAGGGATAGGCTGATGACATTCATCGGGCGGCTCCTTTCTGGGGCCAGGTTTGTTCGATCAGGGGAGGCAGGATCTCGCCGGATGCGCCTGTGAGGACAAAATCGGCCAGCACTGTCAGCGGGGTCTCAGTCGGGTTGACCTCCACCAGCAGCGCGCCCCGGCTGTGCGCGATGTGCGGGAAGGAGGCGGCTGGTTCCACCAGCCCGGATGTGCCCACGGAGAAGAATACATCGGCGGTCTCGGCGGCAATATAGGCTGCTTCGATGGCTTCCTGGGGCAGGTTCTCGCCAAACCAGACCACGTCCGGGCGCAGCAAGCCGCCGCAGTGCGGGCAGTGGGGCGGGATTTGGCCGTCCTCTATCCAGGTTTCCACGATGGTCTCTTCTTCAAAGCATTTCGTCCGCTGGATGCTGCCGTGCAGTTCGATCACCTGTATGCTGCCGGCGCGCTGGTGCAGCCCGTCCACGTTCTGGGTGATGAGGGTAAAGGCCGGGATCAGGGTTTCCATTTGGGCAATCGCAAAATGCCCGGGATTGGGATCTGCATTGGCAACCAGTGAGCGCCGCCACTGGTACCATTCCCACACCAGCTGGGGATTGCGCCGGAATGCCTGCGGGGTGGCCAGTTCGGTGGGGTCATACTGCGCCCACAGGCCGGTCTGCGCCTCGCGGAAGGTGGGGATTCCGCTTTCTTTGGAGACGCCCGCCCCGGTCAGCATGACGATATGCCCTGCGGTGCGTAGCGCCTGGATCAGCGTGAGAGAATAAATTACCATGCTGTATTTTACACTTTGCGGGGGAAATGTGCTTTTTGTAATGAGGGTTGCGTAGGGGCGGGTTTCAAGTAGTGGAGGGTCTAGAAACCCTCCTCTACAACCAATCCTCAAAATTTTACCTGTATGCCCATGGACAATTAATCCGCTATAATTAATCCATGCGAGATAAAACCCCGCTAGTTCTCCTCGTTGTGATCATTGGCTTGGCCATCCTGACATTCACCCAGCAAGGCATGACCGGCATCCTGGACGCGTTGACGAGCGGTGGCAAGGTGCTGTGGGGGACGCTTCCGCTGCTGGTCGCCGCCTTTGTCGTTGCCGGCCTGACCCAGGTGCTGGTCACGGAGGAATTTGTCACCCGATGGCTGGGGTCGCAGACGGGCTGGAAAGGGATTGCCCTGGCGTGCCTGGCTGGGGCACTGATCCCCGGCGGGCCGTACGTGTATTATCCGGTGGCGGCGGTGCTGCTGAACAACGGGGCCGGGCTGGGGGTGCTGATAGCCTTTGTGGCGGCCAAGAACCTGTGGTCGGTCTCCCGGCTGCCCTATGAGATCGCCCTGATCGGGCTGGACTTCACCCTGGCGCGCTTCGCCATCACGCTGGTCTTTCCGCCGCTGATCGGCTTTCTCACCGAAGCGCTGTTTGGACGCTATCTGCCCCAGGTGCGGGAAGGTGCGCCCAGGGTATGACCACCGCCATCGTTGTCCTATGGCTGATCATGGCGGGGCTTGGATATATTGCCTGGCGCAGGAGAGACGGCTCACTGAAACAGGGAGCCGTCCTGGGGTGGAAGACCTTCAAACGCAACGCGCTTGTGCTGGTGCTGGCGTTCATTATTGTTGGTTTTGTAGAGGTACTCTCTCCCCAAAGCCTGATCGAAAAATACCTGGGCCCGCAGTCTGGCTGGCAGGGCTTGCTGCTGGCCGAGGCGATCGGGATGCTGCTGCCGGGCGGGCCGTATGCGGTCTTTCCGATCATCGGCGTGATCTATGCTGCCGGGGCAGGCCTGGGGCCGGTGGTCACCCTGGTGACCAGCTATTCACTGCTGGCATTCCTGACAATCACGTTTGAGCTGCCCTTTATGGGGTGGCGCTTCACCGCCGTCCGCTGGGGGACGGGGCTGCTGGTGCCGCTGTTGGCCGGGGCGGTTGCCATGTTGTTCTGAGCTCTAGCTTCATCACCGCTGCTTTTTCCTTTACTTCCTACTATCATTACTGCCAAAGGCTGATTATTTGGTATGATTTTGCTATTACCGGGATGATCGTTTATGGGAAAATACGGGTACAGGCGTTTTATTAATTTCCTGTTGAATGGATAAAGGACTGGAATGAAAAAACATAAGAATCTTCTGGTGATTTTAGGGGTGGTAATGGTTTTGGGGGTAGGTGTGGTTATCGGCGCAACCGGAAAGGCGCAAGCACAAACCAGCGGCATGCCCACTGCACAGGAAGCTTTGCTTACAGCCCTAGGGGACTATTTGACCCTCACGGGGGATGACCATACCTGGCAGTTAGGGGAGATTAAATCAGAGGGCAGCTATGCCTATTCGATTGCCGGCGCAGAGGGCCTGGAGGGCAGCGAGCAGGGGTATCTGTTGCTGCTGGCCCGTCAACAGGATGATGATCTCTGGTATGCGGTTGCCCCGAAACTGGTTTCTGCCGCTTTGTACAATGACTGGCTGAACGCCATGCCGGTTTCCCTACTGGACACATTTGATAAATCTTTCTATTACCAATATTCTGCTCAACAGCTAGCCAATCTTTTACCTCAGGCGGTTTCACTGCACCACTTCCCCTGGCCGATCACTAAGTCTGCTGTTGTGACCCAAAAAGATGGGGATTACCATGCCAGCCAGATCGATTTTGTGCTGCGCTACACCAACGATGTGTATGCCTCCAAACCCGGTGTGGTGGTTTTCGTCAAAGAAGTCAGTGATATAGGTGGATGTGATATTAACCTGTGGCGTTATGCCAACATGGTCGTGGTCCAACACAGTGCGACGGAATACACCTGGTATTTGCACCTCGTCAAGAACAGCGTGCCGGTAGAGGTGGGCGATTTGATCGGTTACGGCACCAAGATCGGTGAGCAGGGAGCGACCGGATTTTCCTGCGGTTCGACCGGAATTCACCTGCACTTCATGAGTTCTACGGCGATCCCGCCCGCCTGGCCTGATCCGACAGTTGCCAGCCTGGCTCCCTGGCCTCCTGCCGGGACGATCGTCCCGGTGGATTTCATCGAATCTTCCTGGGCCGCGCTGACAGTAGGCAGTATCTATGTTTCCCAAAATGCCCCGGCCTACAGCGGCTGCGCAGTGGGGCCAACTTCAGCCGCATTTTATGAAAACACCTACTGCAGCGGACTGGTAGCCGAGAGCAGCACTTCCGGCCTGCTGACCCTTCAATTGGACAGGCAGGCTGAAAACATCGAATCGCTCAACCTGCCGACAGGGTGGTCCGCCGCCCTGTATGAAAACGAGAATGAGTTTGGGCCTAGGATCTGCTTCAATTCGCTGGACGAGATGCTGTGGGACAACAATTTCAGTGACGGGATCGTGGTCGCCAACCGGACCTCCTGGCTGCGGGTGTATACCGCCCAGGATTGCCCTTATCCGGATGCCAAGTCAATCAAGTTCTATCGAAAAATAAATTTCACCGGGATCCCGGTTTGGGGAATGGTGGGAGCGCGGTCAACCGATGGACCTGCTTATATCATCGGCTCCATTTATCTGCCGGACGGATATACCGCCACGATATATGACCGGGATGGCCTGACTGGCAACAGCCTGTGCCTTGAAGGTTCTGTCCTCAACCTGGGTGAGTTTGGCTGGTCAGACCGCAGGATCCAGTCTGTAAAAATGGAATTTGGCGGGAGCTGCACACCACCTTCGGAGAATGTGCCTCAGCCTATGCTGGTTTCTCCAGCGGATAATGCAGACCTGTGGGGGCCTGGCTCGCCCAAGATTTGCTGGTCTGTCCCGGAAGGGACAACCGGCTTGCAGTACAACGCATTGGTGTACAGCGATACCAATTACTACCAGAGCGGCTGGATGGTCGATACCTGCTGGACAGTGGGTGAGATGGCGGCCCAATATGGAGCTTACAGCTGGCATGTCCAGGCTAAAAATGCGGATGGTGAAATTGGCCCCTGGAGCGTGACGCGAACATTTACCTATCAGGAAGACTTGCTCGCCCCGGTCATTGCAATTACCACCCCACTGGAAAGTACCACGGTGGTCCGGCCGCGAACGGTGATCGATGTGGACGGGCAGGACGCTGACAGCGGGATTGCCCATGTATACTATTTTGGCTGGTTTGATAACGGCAGCGGCGGATATGACTGGTATTACCTGGGCGAGGATGTCGACGGGCAGGATGGCTGGCGATTTGTCTGGAACCTGTCACCGGTGGTTTCGCCGGACGCTTCTGTGTGGGCCTATGCAGAAGATTACTCCGGTAATTTTGCCTCCGATATGGTGGCCGGGGTGGTCGTAGCGGATTCTTTGGAAATCGGTGACGGATATACTGGCCGTGGCGGGCGGATGGTGCTTCCCGCTGAAGGGCCATCTGTGGAGGAAATTCCGGGATATATGCCGCCGAGTGAAGCTGGTGAGACACTCCCGAAAGAAGAAACTCCGACCGAGGTTATAAAGGAAACTCCAATTGAGGAAAATAATCCTCCGGGCGAGACGGGGGAACCCAACCCGGCCCCTGTCGTGCCTGCACTTCCCGCCATCAGCGGGGCGCGCCAGCCGGAAGCTGGCGAGACCTTCTACGGGATCTCTGCCCCCGCGTTGTGCTGGCAGCCGGTGCAGTCCTCTGAGGAAGTCGAATACCAGGTGGTGGTGCGCGGCGATAGCCAGATCAACAGCCCGTGGATCACGCAAACCTGCTGGACGCCAAACGCGTTGGATGGACAGTACGGCAGCT
Organism: Chloroflexota bacterium; assembly: GCA_003250455.1. Taxonomy (GTDB): domain Bacteria; phylum Chloroflexota; class Anaerolineae; order Anaerolineales; family UBA11579; genus UBA11579. The sequence goes on from QKGK01000496.1 coordinate 4,927, forward strand.
TCGACTGGCAGGTACAGGCGCGTTCGTCTGCGGGCGCTGTCAGCCCCTGGAGCGAACGGTATGCGTTTTCCCTGCGCCCCGATGAACAGCCCCCGCAGGTGACGATGCTCTCACCGCAGTTGGGAAGTGCGTTCGCCGATAAGATCTTTGTGGAAGCGGAAGCCCAGGACCTGGAAAGCGGTGTGGCCCAGGTTTATTTCCTGGCCTGGTACGATGCCGGAGATGGCCTGCAGTGGCACACGATTGGCAGTTTGCAGCCGATTGGCGGTAACCAGGTGTACCAATTTGTTTGGGATGTGAACGACATCCCCCGGCAGGAAATGCAGCTATGGGTGTATGTGGGGGACGCTGCCGGTAACTTTGGCTACGGGCGGGTGGAATCCGTCCGGTTGATAGACTTCCAGGATGAGATTAAGACCAGCTACCAGAAAGCTTTGCCTGAACCCGGACGCATGTCTCCATAATTGCGTATAGATATATACGGAAAATCAAAAGAAAAGCGCCTGCTTCCAGGCGCTTTTCTGTCTTTCATAGCTCAATTATGTGGTTTATTCTGCCGTCAGGAAAGCATAGCCTTCCAGGATATTCTGCGCCAGCTCGCCGCTTTGGGTGAGCACCCAGACGACATCCTGTCCATCATAGACAATGCAGCTGGTTTCAGCGCTGCTTTGCTCGCAGGTGGTCCCGGCAATCTCTGTCTGGCTGCCGCCCACGCGCACCGCTGCAATGGTGCTGAGCCCGTTGGCAAACACGACTGCATCATCTGCGCTGTCCCATTTCCAGTGGATGGTGAACGCGCGGCTGCCGTTGGTGGCGGTGAAGAACTGGGCATAGTCGCCGTTCCAGCCTGCCGCAGCGCCCTGGGCGGTGGGGGTGTCCAGCCGGGCGCGGCTGTTGGTGCCGGCAGAAAGCAGCAGGTAGGTGTTCCATTCACCCAATGTTCCCTGGAAGTTTGGCTGCCATTCGTCGGGGAGGATCTCTGCCAGGTCGGTATAGGCAATCTCTGCGCCCAATTCTCCCTGCAAATATTTGGAGGGGTGCATGATCTGCTCGGTGGTCTGGGGTGGGTTGGCGTAGAGCGCATTGACCGTGCTCCAACCGCCTGAATTGTAAACCGCTTCGGTGAAATCATAACCCTGCTCATAGGGGAAAGTGCGGATTGCCTGCATGGCAGTGGAGGGAGATAGTACCGGGATGATGTAATATTTCCGGGTAGCGTTTTCGATCTCCTGCTGCGCACTCTCATCCAGGTTTTGCAGGGCCCACTGCCTGGCGGTAAAAGCTGCCTCTCCTTTTACCAGCGCCAGGCCAGCCAGGCAGGAATCTGTGGGGATCACGCATGGGGGATACAGCCCCCTTTCGGTGAAGGAGAACTGCGCATTCCGCAGCCACTGCACATATGCCTGGGCGAAGGAATATTTCTGGTAAACGCTGAAGTCGTACCCGGCGACGGCGATAAAGCCTTTTTCAGGCTGGTAAAAGGTGCCGTTGGGGTCCAGCCAAAGGTTTTGGAACAGGGATATAAAATCGCTGCCAGGGTTGGCGACCCCCAGCATCTCAAAGACCGCTTCGGCGGTGTTCACATCCGGGTCAAAGTAATCCATTTCGGCAAAATCCCAGGCGAAGTTCTGCAGGCGCGATTCGGAGACGGTGAAAATATTGGGCACGGCTTCCGTGGTTACGCCGGTAAGACCCTGCAGTTGGGTGCCGGTCTGGATCATCGATCCCAGCGAGGATTCGGAAGGCGGCAGCAAGTCCTGGGTGTTGAACAGGTCAACCACCACGGGCGTGGGGGATGGCCTCGGGGTTGGGGTAGCAGGAACCGGCGTGAAGGTAGGCAGCTGTGCCTGAGACATCAAAGTGCCTTGCACATCGCCTTCTGGCGGGGCCTGGTTGAAAACCCAGGGAGTGTTCAAAAAGTTCACAATAATTGGGCGGATGACAAATATACTCAGCAGTGCAAGGATCACAATGCCAACCGCGCCAAACATCAGTATACGGAGCTGCCGGGTATTTCTTTCTTTGGGGGCTCCATCGTCATAAACTTCATCGTATGGATATTCGGAACTGTCCTCTTCCGGAGTTTCCGCTGGGGGAGAGATGAAGGGGGCGGTGCTGGTGCTGGCTTCCACTGGCGGAGGGGTTGCCGCTTCCTGTGACGGTTTTTTGGGCGGGGCGGCCTCCCCAAACAGACGTTGGCTTAAAAGGTCATCACTGCTATCTTTTGCCGGGGCGGCAGGAGCCTGCTGCGGCTTGGGCTGGGAGGAAGCCGGAGTTGGGGGCGCTTCTCCGCCCAGTTTTGCCAAACGCCGCTGGGCCTTCTCGTTGGTTGGGTCCACCCGCAGGGTTTGCTGGAGGGCATAAATTTGCTTGTCCAATCGGGGGACAGCATAGCTGAGCATAAACCATGCCTGCCCATTGTCCGGGTCCTCCCGCAGAAGCGGGATGAGGATACCACGTGCTGATTTGGTATCGCCTCCCCGGATGAAATTTGCTGCTTGTTTGAGTGCTTTGATCGTTTCTGGTTCCATGAGTGTGTGGTCCTGAAAATTTGTTTTCCCCTGTGGGGGACACAATAAAGTTAGTCATTAACGAAAAAGAACAAAACCTTGTTCTTTTTCATTATATACCGGCTGATAAAAGCTTACATCAGGAAATAAGAGGGATTAATAGTCATCTTCTTCCAGATCAATTTCTTCGAAACCTTCGTCTTCCCAGGTATCGTCGTAATCGTCCAGATCGTCTTCTTCGTCCAGGTCCAGAAAATCGTCTTCTTCAAAATCAGCGAGATCTTCGGGGTCTTCGGAGTAGGTCAGGCAGCCGTCTTCAGGGTCCAGTTCGATGGCCGTTGCGGTGCAAAATCCTTTGGCAAGGAAGACGCAATCTTCGTACAAACATCGAATTTTTGTCATGATAAATCTCCTCTACAATGGGCTGGTCAATCCAATAGCCGCACGTTGACACGTTCGTTTGTATTTAAAAATTTTACACCAACGGGCACAATTATCAAAGAATTTCCGGGAATTAGGGCGTATAAATTCCCCGAACTTGGGTTTTGATTGGGGTGCACCACCCAATTTCCATCCTGTTTGGTCAATTTACCAGGGATGTAGGATTCCCGTCCGTCCGAGGACACCGGGGTGGTCAGGGTGGCCTGGATGGATTCCACCTCTGCGGGGGGGAGGCCCTGCATCTTCCGCAGCGCCTCCTGGACAAAGATCTGGTAGCCCACAAAGGCCGAGACCGGGTTGCCAGGAAGCCCAATGAAAGGAATCCGCCGGTAGGTGCCAAAGGACAGCGGTTTCCCCGGGCGCATGTTCACTTTCCACAAGTCCAGCGTCCCTTCGCTTTCCATCACCTGGCGCACCAGGTCGTACGCGCCCATGCTGACCCCGCCCGAAGTGAGCAGCAAGTCCACCGGAAGGGCTGCAAGCGCGTCAAGTGCTTCGATGATCTTTTCCCGCTCATCCGGGATGATGCCGGTGCGATGCACCTGTGCGCCGGATTTTTCCAGCAGGGCCGCCAGCATATAGGCATTGGAATCCCAGATTTTGCCGGGTTCCAGCGGCTGCCCTGGCGGTGTCAGCTCGTCTCCGGTGGAAAGCAGCCCGACACGCGGCTGGCGGATGACCTTCACCTGGGCCTTGCCCACCGTGGCGAACAACCCCACATCCTGTGGACGGATCACCTGCCCAACCGGGATTAACATGTCTCCCTTGGAATAATAGCCGCCTTTTTCACGGATGTTATCGCCGGGCTTGGCTGCGGCAAAGATGTGCACTTCCTGGTCTGTGACCGGCTGGCTGTAGTCCAGGTTGGTTTGCTCCACCGGGATGACCGCATCCGCCCCTGGCGGTACAGGCGCGCCGGTCATGATCTGGATGGCCTGGCCGGGTTTCAGCGGCTTCTCCGGGTTGGTTCCGGCGGGGATGCTCCCTACCAGCGGAAGGATCACAGGCTGCTCCGGGCTGGCGCTGCTTGTATCGGCGGCGACCACTGCGATCCCATCCATGCCGGAATTATCCAGGGAGGGGAGGTCTTGCCCGGCTGAGATCGGTTCGGCCAGCACGCGCCCGGGAGCGGCTTCTATGGGAATGGTGACATCTGGGAGGGAGGAAATGGCGGCGCGGATTTGGGTGATAGCTTGCTGTACAGAGATCATAAACTGGATTTATCCTGGTTTGATACGCCGGGCTTCCATCACGTTGGGCAAATTCTCCAGGATGGTGAGCACACGGCTGAGCTGGGAGATATTCCCAACTTCCAGAGTCAGGTCGAAGGTGGCCTGGTTATCAGATACATCAATATGGACCTGCTTCATGTTGATGCTCTCTTCAGCGATCACGGTGGAAACATCGCGCAGCAGGCCATCACGGTCGAAGGCTTTGATACGGATATCCACCGGGTAGGTCGATTTGGGTTCTCCCCAGGAGACGCGCGCCAGGCGCTCGCGGTCCTTGATCCGCAGAATGTTGGGGCAGTCCGAACGGTGGATGGTCGCCCCCCGGCCGCGGGTAATGTAGCCGACGATCTCGTCCCCGGGAGCAGGCTTGCAGCAGCGTGCCATGGTGGTCAGCAGGCCTTTCAGCCCCAGCACGGACACCGATTCGTCCCCGTAGGTGACGCCGTTGTCGCTGCTCTTGGCTTTGACCATCTGGCGGAAGACTTCCTCAGCATCCCGCTCGGTGAGGGTCAGAAAATTGACCACCCGGTTGATGCTCAGGTCGCCAACGCCGATGGAGGCAAACATCTCGTCAGATGAACTGTAATTGAATTCCCGCGACAGTGTACCCAGGTTGACATCATTCTGGGAGATGGACAGGCGCCGCAGCTCCCGGTCCAGCAGGTTCTTGCCGGAGACGATGTTTTGGTCATGGTCCTGGCGTTTGAACCAGTGACGCACTTTGGAGCGTGCCCGGTTGGTGTTGATCAGCTTAAGGTTCTGGTTGAGCCAGTCCCGGCTGGGGCCGCCGCGCTTGGCAGTGAGGATCTCTACCTGGTCGCCGGTCTTGAGCACATATTCCAGGGGAACCAGCCGCCCGTTAATTTTCGCGCCCCGGCAGCGGTGCCCGACTTCGGTGTGGACGTGGTAGGCAAAGTCGATCGGGGTGGCCCCGGCGGGCAGGTCGATGATGTCGCCATTGGGCGTGAAGACATATACCCGGTCGCTGAAGACGTCCGTTTTCATGCTGTCCACGAATTCGCTGGCGTCTTCAACCTCCTGCATCCATTCCATCAGCTGGCGCAGCCACATGATGCGGCGTTCGTAGTGTTCATCCCGCGGGGAACCTTCTTTATAGCGCCAGTGCGCCGCGATCCCGTATTCGGCGCTTTCGTGCATCTCCTGGGTGCGGATCTGTACTTCGAGGGTCTTGCCGTCGTCAAACAGCACGGCTGTGTGCAGGGATTGATAAAAGTTATCTTTGGGGGCGGCGATATAGTCGTCAAATTCGCCAGGCATCGGTCGCCATTTGGTGTGGATCAGCCCCAGGACGCTGTAGCAGGTGGGGATATCCGAGACCAAAATTCGCACGGCGCGCACATCGCGGATGGAATCGAAAGCCAGTCCTTTTTGCGCCATCTTTTTGTAAATGGAAAAGATATGTTTGGGCCTGCCGGTGACCTGTCCCTGGATGTTGTTTTGCTGGAGCAGATTTTCCAGCACTGTGACAATGTTCTTTACCTGGAATTCGCGTTCGGAGCGGCGTTCGGCCAGGTTCTGCGCGATCTCTTTATAAACTTCCGGGTTGGTGTAGCGGAAAGCCAGGTCTTCCAGTTCCCATTTGACCTGCCAGATACCCAAACGGCTGGCGAGCGGGGCGAAGATATCCAGCGTTTGCCGGGCGATGCGCCGCCGTTTGGCTTCCGGGACATAGCCCAGGGTACGCATATTGTGCAGGCGGTCAGCCAGTTTGATCATCACTACGCGGATGTCTTCTCCCATTGCCAGGAACGTCTTGCGCAGCGTTTCGGAGGCCAGGTCGGCTTTGCGGCTGCGCTCCCGGGAGAATTCCTCTTCTTCCGGTGCGGGGAGACCTCTGCGGGCTGCCCGTTCACGCTCTTCATCTTCCTGCTGGGATTCCTGCTCCACCAGCTCAATGTTCTGGTCGCCGCGGGAGACGCGCGGCAGGTGAGTCAGTTTGGTGACACCGTCCACCAGGTTGGCGATATCTTCGCCGAATTCGGTGGTCAGGTCTTCCAGGGTGACATCGGTATCCTCCACGGTATCGTGCAGCAGCCCGGCGGCAACTACATTGGGCGGCACGCGCATTTCTGCCAAGATCGCCGAAACGGCTACGCAGTGGTTGATGTAGGGCTCACCGGAGGCGCGTTTCTGGGTGCTGTGGGCTTTTTCGGCAGTGCGATAGGCCCGCAGGATCAGGTCGCGATCAGCGGGGGAATAATAATCGGGGAGGTTTTCCAATAAATGTTCGATCTTCATAGCGGCATCACACTTAGTATAATCACCGCGAGGCATTCCGACAAGCATTACATTCACCTGCGGATTGGATTAAACAAATTTCTGACAATTCTCCTTACAAATGAGTTGGTTACCCAATGCCGGAGGTTGGCAAAAGCAGTAACCTATCGTAAACTAGTATTGCTATGTATCTAAGCGAGTCACTCAAAAAAATTCGTGAACCGTGGCTGGAGGGGATCACCCACCGCTTGAGCCGGGGCGAAACCGGACGCGCCACACTCGTGGTGGAGATGGAACGCTTCTTCGATATGCTGATCCAGGCGGTGGAGAGCGGCGATCCTGGCTGGCTGAAGCCTGTCCTGATCGATTGGGCTGCCTCCCGCACAGAAACGGATATCGAGAACGAGGAGATCACCTTGTCGCCGGTGCTCAACCTGATCATGGATGAGCTGGTGGATAAGGTTAATCATCACCTGCCGGACGACGAGGCGGTCGTGGTGATTTCCGGGCTGATCCCGATCCTGTACTATTCCTACGAGCAAATCGCCCAGCACGAGATGCGCGTGCGCGTGGGGTATTTCACTGCCCTGCTGGAGAAAGTCTCCACAGACCTCTCCCGGCTGGACCGCAGCAAATCGGACTTCATCTCCGTGGCGGCGCATGAACTGAAGACCCCGCTGACCCTCATCGAGGGATATTCTTCGATGCTGGAAGATATTTTGACCAAGACCGACCAGGGAAATCAGGTTTCCATGCTGATGGACGGGATCCATAAGGGTATTTTCCGCCTGGGCGTGATGATCAACGATATGATCGATATTTCGTTGATCGACAACCAGATGCTCTCGCTGAAATACCAACCGACCTGGATCAACCGCATCCTGAAGGGGTTGGTTGCGGAACTGGACGAATTTGTCGATGACCGCCAGCAAACCCTGGTTGTGCAAGATTTCCCCGGTTCTGACGAGATGATCTTTGCCGATACGGAACGCCTGGAGCAGGCCCTGCGCAATGTGCTCACCAATGCGATCAAATATACGCCGGATGGCGGCCAGGTCCTGGTGAGCGGGCGGCTGCTTTCCGGGTTCATCGAGATCCGGGTGGAAGATTCCGGGATCGGGATTGCCCCGCAGGACCAGCTGGTCATTTTTGAGAAATTCAGCAGCCTGGGAGATGTCAAGCTGCATTCGAGCAGCAAGATCAATTTCAAGGGGGGCGGACCTGGTCTGGGTCTGCCGATTGCCAAAGGGATTTTGGAAGCGCATGGCGGTTCCATCTGGGTTGAATCCGATGGCTACAATGAAGATACCCTGCCGGGGAGTGTGTTCCATATTTTGCTGCCCATGCGCAAGCATCCACCGGATGAGCAGATGGCCAGGTTATTTGATCCATCCCATAAATCTACGCTGCCAAAAGAGTAAAGCGAAACCTATATGCCTAAAGACACAAGTTTTCCTACTACGCTCCCGAAAGAGCGAACATTACTGGTGGGGGTGGAGATTTTCGGGGACGAAAATTTATTACCCATGGAAGAATCTCTGGCGGAATTGAACCGCCTGGCGGAAACAGCCGGCCTCAATGTTGTCGGGTCGGTGGAACAGCGTCTCTCTACCCCTAACCCTAAGACCTACATTGGGGCCGGGAAGGTGGAAGAAGTCCAGGCGCTGCTGGAAGAGCTGAAGGCCGAGATCGTCCTGTTTGACAACGAGCTCAACCCGCGCCACCAGCGCGAGCTGGAGAAGATCTTTGCATCGGATGTTCGCGTGTTGGACCGCACCGCCCTGATCCTGGATATTTTTGCTCAGCATGCCAACACGCATGAAGGCTCCCTGCAGGTGGAACTGGCGCAGTATGAATACCGGCTGCCGCGTCTGACGCGGGCCTGGACGCACCTTGCCCGTCAGGCGGGCGGCGGCGGCGGGCGTTCCGGGGCGGGGGGCGTTGGGCTGCGCGGCCCCGGTGAGACCCAGCTGGAAGTGGACCGGCGGGATATTCACCGGCGGATCGATTTCCTCAAGGCGGAACTGGAAAAGGTGCGCATCCACCGCGGGCGGCACCGCGCCCGGCGCAAGAAATCGCGCATCCCGGTGATCGCCCTGGTGGGCTATACCAACGCGGGGAAATCCACCCTGCTGAACCAGATCTCCGGGGCAGATGTGTACATTGCCGACCAGCTTTTTGCCACCCTGGACCCCACTACCCGGCGGGTAGACCTGCCCGGCGGCATGGCCGCCCTGTTTACCGATACGGTGGGCTTTATCCAAAAGCTGCCGACCACCCTGGTGGCGGCTTTCCGCGCCACGCTGGAGGAAATTGCCGAAGCCGATCTGCTGCTGCACGTGGTGGATGTGACCCATCCGAGCGCACAGGCCCAGGCGGAATCGGTGTTGGAAACCTTGAAGGAAATTGAAGCAGACCATATCCCCGTGCTGACCGTGCTGAACAAGATTGACCGGCTGGGCAGCGCAGAAGATATTCAGGAGCATCTCACCGGCTTTACGGACACGGTGGGGGTTTCTGCCCTGACTGGGGAAGGAATTGAAGAGCTGCTGGCGTCAGTGCACCGCAAGCTGTTTGAATCGTTTGAGCAGATCGAAGTGATGCTGCCCTTCCAGGAAGGAGCGCTGACCGCCATTTTCCACGAGCAGGGTCAGGTAGAACAGATCGAGCATACCCGTGAAGGCGTACGCATCTCCGGGCGCATCCCCGGAAGGCTGCTGGCCCAGTTCAAGGACTTCCGTGAGGATATTCGCCAACAGTCAGCCGAAGACGAGGAGGATGATGAGGAAATTTGAGGCGTTTTTATCTGCCTTGCTGGATAAACTTTCGGAATATCTGGCCGTGCGGAAAGGCCTGCTGCCCTTATTGGGCACCGCCATGATCCTGGTGAATTTTATCCTGGAGATTTTCCTCCCAGGGGCGTACATCACCCGGATCGACCTGTTCCTGCATCTGGGGTTGATCCTGGCGATCTTTGGGATCGTGCTGGGGACGGCGCTGTAAGGTCTGAATTGTTGAAAAAGGGTCGGCTGCAAGGCCGGCTCTTTGTTTACCCTATGGAGGTGAACGGTGGAACTCAAAATTGATCAACTCAAGCGAGAAATTGAGGGGCAGATCGCCGGCGAAATGCGTATCGACCCGGCCTCCCGCATCCTGTACAGCACCGACGCTTCCATCTACCAGCAGGAA
>QKGK01000083.1 GCA_003250455.1 Chloroflexota bacterium
GAAAAATAGTCCTCGAGCTGCTTGAGACCCCAATACAGGCCCAGCGCCAGCAGCGCAATGAAGAAGGTCCCGATCCAGAGCTTGTCCATGCGATATTGTGAGATACCTTCAAACAGCAGCACTCCCAGGCCGCCTGCGCCAAATTTGGCCCCGATGGACGCGATGGCGATCGCCACCACCGCGGCGATGCGCACCCCGGCCAGAATGACTGGCAGCGCCAGCGGAAGTTCCACTTTTACGGCCAACTCCAAGCGGCGCATGCCCAGGCCCACCGCCGCCTCGCGGATGCTGGGGTCGATGCTCTCCAGCCCAGCCAGGATATTGCGCACCAGCAGCACCTGGCAGTAGATCACCAGGGCGATGAATACCGAGGTCTTGTTCAGCCCGAAAAGCGGCACCAGCAGCACGATCAGGGCGATGCTGGGGATGGTATATAACACGCCCAGCAGCCCCAGGATCAGGCCGGAGAAGCGGGGGTGGTCGAAGAGGAACCAGCCCAGCGGCAGGGCGATCAGCAGGGAGACACCGATGGCGGTGGCTGAGACCCACAGGTGTTCCAGAAAGAGCCGCAGCACGGTATCGTAATGCAGCAGCAGGTAGCTCATGAAGCGCCTCCCACCTGCCGGATATCCTCCAGGGTGACCCACCCGACTGGCTGCTCCTTGTCCAGTACCACCAGACCGCCCGTGTCCGGGCTCAGCAGTCGGGAGAGCGCTTCCCGCACGGTGGCACTGCAGGGGATGGTGGCCGCATGGGGCGGGATGGTTTGTGGGAGCGGCTGCATGATCTTATCGAGCTTGAGCAGGCTGATCTGGCGGATCTTGTCTTCGGTGTTGAGCAGCCTGGCGACGAAGGCATTCGCCGGCGCGTTGAGCAGCTCCACCGGGCGGGCAAACTGCACCAGTTCCCCGCCATGCATCACGGCGATAAAGTCGGCGAGGCGCAGGGCTTCATCCACATCGTGTGTGACGAACAGGATGGTCTTGTCCAGTTTTTTGTGCAGCTGGGCGATCTCGGCTTGCAGGTCGCTGCGGGTGATGGCGTCGATGGCGCCGAAGGGCTCGTCCATCAGCAGGATGCTGGGGTCGGCGGCCAGGGCACGCGCGATCCCCACCCGCTGTTGCTGCCCGCCGGAAAGCTGCGCCGGGTAGCGGTGGAGGAAGGTCTGCGGGTCCATGTTCATCAGCGCGAGCAGCTCGCGCACACGGGCGTCAATCTTTTCCTGCGGCCAGCCGAGCAAGCCGGGCACCACGCCGATGTTCTTCGCCACCGTCATGTGGGGGAACAGCCCGGTGCGCTGGATGCTGTAGCCCATGCCGCGGCGCAGGTCGGTGGGGTCCATGCTGCGGATGTCCACCCCGTCCACGAAGATCTCGCCGCGGGTGGGCTCCACCAGCCGGTTGACCATTTTGAGCAGGGTGGTCTTGCCGCAGCCCGAAGGCCCCAGGAAGACGACAAAGCTGTGTGCCGGGATGGTGAGAGTGACGTCCTCAACTACCCAGGTGGCCTGGTTGTCGAAGGATTTGTAGACGTGGTTGATGCGAATTTCGCTCATGGTGTCGCCGGTTTGGTTCTCCCGCGGCTGCGGGGAAGGTTTTATTGTCCGAAATGCGTTACTGCAAAAATCCGTTTGCGCTGAGGAAATCGGCGGCCACATCAGCGGGCTCACGCCCGTTGCCGGTGACCTCGTAGTTGAGAGCCTGCATGGTCTCGTTGGTCAGTAGGGCGGTGACCGGGTTGAGCAGGCCGGCAATTTCCGGGTGGGCGTCCAGCATGGCTGCGGTGATCACCGGGGCGATCTGGTAAGGCGGGAACATGCCTTTGTCGTCCTGCAGCACGACCATATCAAAGGCGGCCAGCTCGCCGTCGGTGCCGAAGGCGACCACCACCTGGGCCTGCCCATCGGACACGGCCTGGTAGCGCAGACCTTTGTCCACGGCTTTGTAGTCGGCCAGTTCAAAATCGCCGTAATTGGCCATAATACCCGGCAGGCCGTCTTCCCGCTCGACAAACTCCGCAGGCCCGACCATCACCAGTTCGCTGGCGTGGGCGACCATATCGGAGATGGTGGTGATGCCCTGCCCTTCCGCCAGGGAGCGGGGCACGGCCAGCGCCTGGGTGTTGTTCATCGGGGCGGGGTCCAGCCAGACGAGGTCAAACTGCTCGTATCCGGCCAGCACAGTCTGGTAGACTGCCTCGGGGTCGCTGTTGACCGGCTCTTTGAGCACGGTCAGCAGGCCGGTGCCGGTATATTCCGGGTACAGGTCGATCTCTCCGGCCAGCAGGGCGGCCTGGGCGACCGGGGTGCCCCCAAGCCCCAGCTTGCGCTCGACGGTGAAGCCGTCATGCTCCAATACCTGGGCGTACATCTCGGCAACGATATACTGCTCGGCGAAATCTTTGGAGCCGATGGTGATCGTCTTTTCGCCCTGAGTGCCGCCGCAGGCGGCCAGCAGGCCGAAGATGAGCAATGCTATGAAGGTGGTGAATAATTTTTTCTGGGTCACTTCTTTCTCCTAATCTTTGTTGATTTGAAATAATCGCTTTGGTCAGGCTGCACGCGGGGTGACAGCTTTCTGTGTCAGCAATAAAAGGTTCTCCACCAGCAGCGTCAGCAGGGCCACCGGTAAGGCCCCGACCAGCAGGATGGCGTTGTCGTATTGGGCAAATCCGCGCGTGATGTAAATGCCCAGGCCGCCGCTGCCTACAAACGCCGCCAGGGTGGCGCTGGCGGTCACTTCCACCGCCGCGGTGCGCACGCCGGTCAGCACGATAGGAAGCGCCAACGGGACTTTGACCTGCCAGAAGACCTGGGCGGCAGACATGCCCATTCCCTGGGCCGATTCCAGGATTGCAGGGCTGATGGTTTGGAAGGCCACGGTAGTATTGATGAATACCGGCGGCAGGGCCAGCAAGGTGAGGGCGAAAATGGCCGATGCTGTGTTCAGCCCCAGGTAAGGCACCACCAGGAACAGCACTGCCAGGCTGGGAACCACGCGCAGCCCGGCGATCAGGTTCATCAGGCTGCGGGAGAGGCGCGCCGAGCGCGCCGCCAGGATCCCTGACGGGATGCCGATCAGCAGCGCGATTCCCAGGGAAATGCCCAGGATGGTGAGGTGGTCGAACAGCGCCTGGGTGAACTCGTTCAAATGGGAAGCGCCGTACAGCCATGCGTTCGTCAGTAGTGCCATTGTTTAGCCTGGTCTATGGACGTTTTTAGGGGTGACATTCATTACTTTAATCATACGCTAAAATTAGCAAATTTTCAGCAGCAATCTGCCAGGGAAATTTGAGGTTCCTGGTGATTTATGCCTGGGCAGATTTGATTGACTGAACGAAGTTCAGTTTAATGAAATGAAGTTCATTGCATCTTCATTTCATCTGTTTTGGCCGCGATGTACTGAGGTTGAAAGGATTGAATGGGGATTATGGCCGAATTTTACATGGGGGGTGCGAGGCCGTCAAGCGCGAGCAGTCAGGATCACCGGCAGAATTGGTTGCCTGCTGATAAAATCAACGTACCTACCAGAAAGGGATGAACCTGATGAAAGCGATTATTTGGACGAAATACGGACCGCCGGAGGGCCTTCAACTTCGGGAGGTGGAAAAGCCTATGCCCAAAGAGGACGAGATCCTGGTCAGGATCCATGCGGCTTCCGTCATCGCCGGTGACTGCGAGATGCGCCGGCTTGAACTCCCACTGATGCTCTCCCTTCCCATGCGGATTTATGCCGGTCTGCTTACACCCAAACGGATACCCATCCTGGGTCAGGAAATGGCCGGAGAAGTGGTACAGGTAGGCAAAAATGTAACCGCCTATCAGGTTGGCGATCAGGTCTTTGGCACTACCGGGTTCAGTTTTGGCGCCTATGCCGAGTATATCTGCCTTGCCAGCGAACCCAATACTGCCCAG
>QKGK01000555.1 GCA_003250455.1 Chloroflexota bacterium
GTGACTTCGGTGGGGTTAGGGCTGATTTTCCTCATTTCCGGACTTTTCTACTTCCGCCGCATGGAACGCACTTTTGCGGATATGGTGTGAGGTGCCCCGATGAGCGATGTCGTAGTCAAAACTGAAGATTTGGGGAAGATGTACAAGATTGGCGCGGTGGTCGACCGGTCGCCTACCTTCCGTGATTCACTGGTGCGGGCGGCCCAGTGGCCTGCCCGGGTGCTGCGCGGCGAGAAGAAGCCCAAGACGGAAATCCTCTGGGCGCTGCAGGATGTCTCTTTTGAGGTCAAACGCGGCCAGGTGCTGGGTGTGATCGGGCGCAATGGTGCCGGGAAAAGCACGCTGTTGAAGATCCTTTCCCGCATTACCGAACCCAGCACCGGGTATGCCCGCATCACCGGGCGGGTCGGGTCCCTGCTGGAAGTGGGGACAGGCTTTAACCAGGAGCTGACCGGAAGGGAGAATATCTTCCTCAATGGGGCCATCCTGGGGATGAAGCGCAAGGAGATCGCCGCCAAGTTTGACCAGATCATCGATTTTTCCGGGGTGGAGCAGTTCATCGATACCCCTGTCAAACGTTATTCATCCGGGATGTACCTGCGGCTGGCGTTTTCAGTGGCCGCCCATCTGGAACCGGAGATCCTGGTAGTCGATGAAGTGCTGGCGGTGGGAGATGCCGATTTTCAGCGCAAGTGTTTGGGCAAAATGAGCGATGTGGCAGAAGAAGGCCGCACGGTGCTGTTTGTCAGCCACAATATGTCGGCCATCCTGCGCCTGACCGATGAATCGATCGTGCTGGAAAAAGGCAAGATGGTCTACCGCGCCCCTACTGCAGAGGCTGTGGAATATTATATGTCTTCCGGATTTTCGCAGTCCAGCGAGCGGCGCTGGAAGCCGGAAGACCTGCCTGCTTCCGCCGCACCGTTCCGCCCGGTCTCGCTGCGGGTGATCGATCCGCGCGGGGACGTGAGTGATACCGTCCGGTCGATCGAACCGGTGACTGTGGAAATGGAATACGAACTGGACGAGCCGATCCAGGGCTTGCGGGTGGGCATTTACCTGCTGACCATCCAGGGCGAACTGATCTTTACCTCGTTTGATACCGATTCCGGGGACGTGTACGAGGAATTTGCCATCCGCCAGGCTGGGCGCTACATCAGCCGCTGCCAGATCCCGGCAGACTTTTTTAATGAAGGCCAATACGTGTTGGGCGTGAACGCCAGCACCTTCCGGGTGAAGCGCTACTTCCAGGACGAGCACGCCCTGACCTTCTCGGTAGATCCGATGGGAGCGCCGGGCAAGCAGTGGCCAGAAGTGCGGTTGGGCTCTGTCCGCCCGCGGCTCAACTGGGTGATCGAGGAGCAGGCTTGATGAGCCGGACGTCCAGCGGATTCAAGGGGATTTGGGAACGCTTCCCCTACGCGCCGGAGATCTATTGGCACCTGGTGAGCGGACGCGACCTGAATAGGCGGCCGCGCATCCAGCGCATGGGCCAGCAGTTGGCGGATTGGGTCTCCCAGGCGCGCCTTGCCAGCGTGCAGGTTGAGGAAGCCCCAAAGAAGGTGCTGATGTTTACCATCGTGCCGATCTGGGTGAAGCACTCCAGCCTGCTGGCGAGTGCGTTTGCCGGACTGGGTCATGAGGTTACGCTGGCATATCTCCCGCATGAAGACTGGTTTACTGAAGAATCGGATTACCAGCTCAAGCTGCGCAATTATTTCCTTGAGGAAATGTTCAAATCTGCGGACGGCCTGTTTACGCCCGTCTCCTGGTACCAATACGGGCAGGAGACAACCCTGCCGGCGGATCTGCACCAGTCGATCAAAGCCGTGTGCGACCGGGATTACCAGTATACGCACCAGGTCGAGGAAGTGGACGAAAGCGATCCTTTCATGGACTGGCGCTTGGAAAGCAACTTTTCCGCCGCCAAGGCCGCCTATGCCTGGATGCAGCAGCAGCGTCCGGAAGTGGTGTTGGTGCCCAATGGGTCGATCCTGGAATTCGGGGCCGTCTACGAGGTGGCGAGCTATCTCGGCATCCGCGTGGTGACGTATGAATTTGGCGAGCAGCTGGAGCGCATCTGGCTGGCGCAGGATCAGCCGGTGATGCTGCAGGATACCAATGCCATGTGGTCGGCCAGCAAGGAACTGCCGTTCAGCGAAGAAGCCCAGGCGCGCATCCGGGAGCTGTATGCTTCCCGCATGCAGGCCGGGTTGTGGCAGAACTTCTCCCGCCAGTGGCAGGATGCCCCCACAGTGGGCGGCGAGGCCGTCCGGGAAAACCTGGGGCTGGACGGGCGTCCGCTGGTGCTGATGGCGGCCAATGTGATCGGTGACAGCCTCACTTTAGGACGACAGGTGTTCTCGGAGAGCATGACCGAGTGGATCGAGCGCACATTGGCTTATTTTTCCGCCAAAGAGGACGTACAGTTCATCCTGCGCATCCACCCCGGGGAGCGTTTTACCACCGGGCCATCGGTGGAGGATATTGTCCGCCGGATGGTCAGGGACATCCCCGGCCATATCCGCATCATTTCCGCAAAGGACCCGGTAAACACCTACGACCTGATCTCGGCGGCAGACCTGGGAATTGTGTATACCACCACCGTCGGGATGGAAATGGCGATGCTGGGGGTGCCTTCTGTGGTGGTGGGCAAGACGCATTACCGCGGCAAAGGGTTTACCCATGACCCGGAAAGCTGGGAGGCCTATTTTGCACTGCTGGACAGGGCGCTGACTGCCCCCGACTCCCTGCTGCTCAGCGAGGAGCAGATTGAACAAGCCTGGCATTATGCCCATAACTTCTTTTTTGAATATCCGCGGCCTTTCCCGTGGCATCTGCGCCACTTGGACCAGGATGTGGATCATTGGAAACCAGAGGATGCGCTCTCTGACCCGGACCTGCTGGGATTTCGGGATACTTTCAACCTCCTGGCGGGAGAGCCGCCAGCCTGGAAAGACCTGGTGGGAAGGTCGAACTAAATAGGAGAACCCATGAGTTTAGAAAACAAGGTCATTTTGGTCACCGGCGGGACCGGTTCGTTTGGCAAGAAGTTCATCCGTACAGTGCTGGATCAGCACAACCCGGAGAAGGTGATCGTTTTCAGCCGGGACGAACTGAAGCAGCACGAGATGCGCATGAACGGCTTTAACCATCCCAAGTTACGCTATTTCATTGGAGATGTGCGCGACCTGGAGCGGCTGCGCCGGGCGATGAAGGGCGTGGACATTGTGGTGCATGCTGCCGCCCTCAAACAGGTGCCTGCCTGCGAATATAACCCTAAAGAAGCGATCAAGACCAATATCAACGGGACCAGCAACGTGGTGGACGCTGCCCTGGATGAGGGCGTGAAGAAAGTGCTGGCTCTCAGCACCGATAAGGCCGTCAACCCGGTCAACCTGTATGGGGCTACCAAGCTGGCCGCCGAGAAGCTGGCGGTGCAGTCCAATGCCTATGCCGGCGGACGCGAGACGCGTATTTCCTGCGTGCGGTACGGCAATGTGGTCGGCAGCCGGGGCAGCGTGGTGCCCAAGTTTTTGCAGCTGCGGGAGAGCGGCAAGCTGACCGTCACAGACGACCGCATGACCCGCTTCTGGATCACGCTGGAGCAGGGCGTCAACTTCGTGATCCGCTGCATCGAGCAGATGCACGGCGGTGAGGTGTTTGTGCCCAAAATCCCTTCGACCACGATCGTGGATCTGGCAAGGGCGATTGCCCCACAGGCCGAGATCGAGATCATTGGCATCCGCCCCGGTGAGAAGCTGCACGAAGTGCTTATCTCTGAAGACGAGTCCCGCTCCACCGTGGAGCTGGAGGATATGTATGTGGTCCAGCCGGCGGTTTCGCCCTGGTTTGGCTACGAGTGGGAGAAGATTGGCAAGCCGCTTGAAGACGGCTTCCGCTATGCCTCG
>QKGK01000546.1 GCA_003250455.1 Chloroflexota bacterium
CTGCCAGCAGTGAGGGCGGCAAGCGCATGCTCGCCCGAAACCACCGGCTCAAAGTTGGTGAACAAGGTCTGGTTGGGTATGTCACTTTTACCGGTCAAGCCCGCATTGCACTCGACGTTGGCGAGGACGCGGTTCACTTCAACACCCCGGAGCTCCCTCAAACCCGTTCGGAAATTGCCCTCCCGCTCTTTTACGGCGGAAGGATCTTCGGGGCTCTGGACGTACAAAGCACCAGCGCCGGTGCATTTTCTGAAAGCGATATTTCCGCTCTGAGCGTATTGGCAGACCAGGTTTCCATGGCGGTCAACAACGCCCTCTTGTTTGAAGAACTGCAAAACAGTCTGGAATCGGAAAGGAAAGCCTTTGGCGAAATCACCAGGGGCGCGTGGCAGGACTTTATGCGCCAGACGGGTTCGTGGGGCTATCGCTATCAGAACTCCCGCATTTCCCCCACCGATGCCAGGTGGCCGGAAGACATGAGTTCGGCAATTGCCACTCAGGACGTCATCCATGCCAGACCGGAAAAGCCCACCCTCTCCATCCCCATTAAGGTTAGCGGCAGCCCGATTGGCGCTATTCGAGTCAGCAAAGACTACGGCATGGTCGAGTGGACAGATGAAGAAGTTGATCTCCTGCAGGTAATTGCAGACCGCCTTGGTGAAGCCCTGGAAAGCGCACGTCTCTTCCTTGCCACGCAGCAGCAGGCAGTCCAGGAACAATTAAGCAGCGAGATCTCTACCCAGTTCCGGCAGACGCTGGATATTGATACCGTGTTGAAAACTGCGGCCAAAGAATTAGGCGACGCGTTCAATGCAAAAGAAGTTGTCATACGGATGGCTCCAAATGAACCGAAGTAATTATCAGCCCGACAACCAAAATCAAATCATGGAAGACTTTACTACCAACGTGCTCTTCGAGCGCGTGCAAAAATTCCTGAAGTCGCCAGTATTTGAAGGAAACCAGGCAAAAACCAGGAAAGCGCGCATCACCAACACCACTTTGTTCACCGCTTTGGGGGCATCCATCCTGCTGATGGTCGCCACTTTACTGACCAGCCAAAGCCCCTGGCTGTTGTTGGCTTTTTTGGTCTTTATTCAGGCAAGCCTGATAACCGGCCTTGTCTTTCTCCGCCGTGGTCGGGTTGATGAAGTCACCATTGCCGTGGTCTTTTTGATCTGGATTGCAATCGCCATTCAATCGGTTCTGTTTGGCACCGTATTCAACCCCATGCTTCCCAGCCTGCTGATCGTGATTTACATGGCAGGATTGATGATCGGCAGTCAGGCCGCTGTTATATATGCTTTCCTCTCCACCCTGTTGGTCGGACTGACGATTTTGGTGGACGAATACCAGATCCTTGCCCCGATCATCCAGACAGACACGCCCAAATTTTCTGTCCAGCTGGGCGTCATTTACTTTTTGATGGCCGGGTTGATCATTTTGAGCAATCGATTCTCCCGCGAAAATATCGAGCAGCTTGAACAAGCCAAAACTGAATTGGAAGACAGCGAACTTGAAAAAGAAGAATTAAAAGCCTACCTGGAAGAAACCGTAGAAGAAAACACCCGGCAGCTAGAACGGCGCAACAAATATCTGGAAGCTGCTGCTCTTGTCGGACAACGGGCCATTTCCACCTTCAACCTGCAGGAAATGCTGGATGACATCGCCGCAGAGATCAGCGAACAGCTCGGTTTTTATCACACAGGCATTTTCCTGGTAGACGAACGCAGGGAATGGGCTGTGATGCAAGCCGCCTCCAGTGAGGGCGGAAAACAGATGATCGCCCGCGATCACCGCCTGGCAGTAGGCAAGCAGGGTATGGTTGGCTTTGTCACCAGCATTGGACAGCCCCGCGTCACCCAGGATATTGAACTGGACCGCATCCACTCAGTTGCCCCGGAGCTGCCCGACACCAGGGCAGAACTGACCCTCCCGCTCAAAACCCGCGACAGGATCATCGGCGCCATTGACATCCAGGATACCAATCCAAACGCATTTACAGACGAGGACGTAGCCGTCCTGCAAACCATGGCCGACCAGATCGCTTTGGCGGTGGAGAACACCCGCCTGTTCGAGCAAGCCCAGGAAAACCTGGAAGAGATCCAGCGCGTATATGGAGAATACAGCCAGCAAGCCTGGATAGACACCTATCAAAAGAACCTGCTCAGCTCGTACCGCTATGCCGGAGGCGTAATTTCCAAACTGGATAAAAAACTGTCTCCCGAAATCTCTGGTAACAAGGTGACCATTCCGGTCAACGTCCGCGGGATCACCATCGGCGAGATTGAAATGGCAAAGGAAGACCAAAGCGCTGTCTGGAGCAATGACGAGATCAAACTGCTCCAGACCCTTTCCGATCAGCTGGGTGCCGCCCTGGACAGCGCCCGCCTGTTCAATGAAAGCCAGCTGCGGGCCTCCTCCGAGCAGGTCATCAGTGAAGTCAGCTCTCACCTGTGGGAGACCATGGACATCAATACCATCCTGAAAAATACTGCCCAGAACTTACGGCAATCATTGGATTTACCTGAACTCACCATCCGCATGTCTCCACCACCAACGGAGCAGTCCCAAAATGGCAGCTCGCTCCAGCAAGAAAATGTAGAGAACAACTGAGGTCATTATGACTGATGAAACCAGACCATCCCGAGAAGCTCCAGATCTTTCCCCTGCAGAGGCATTTCCCATGCCCGACAGGCAGAAAAGGATGATCCGCCGGACATATGTGATTGCGGCGATCCTGTTGATCGTTTCCACCTTGGATTCAGCTTCTCAATACCGGACCTACGGCGCCTGGCAAATCCTGGCCGATGCTGCCGCTGTGGTCCTTGGGATACTCATCTTGCTGACCAGCTACCTGGCTTTTTCACGAAAAAATTACCAGCTGGCAAATTTCCTGATGCCTTTCGTCGTCCTGGCTATTTACTCCCCGGGCGACCTGTTCCTGCAAGGGGTTACCTTCTACAACCTGATTTCCGGCATCCTGGTAATCATCCTTGCCTATTTCATTTTCCGCCCCAGGAACACCGTCCATTGGATCCGGATGTTAATCTTGCACATCGTGCTGGTTTTGGTTTTTGCCAACATCAACCTGTTTGAGCGGTTCGATATCTCCGTTTCGACATCCTGGCAAGCCTCGCTGCCAATTTTTACAGCAGCCATCACTATTCTCACCCTTTGGCAAATTATTTCAAACATCGAGATCCGGTCTCTCCAGACCAGACTTCTGCTCATCCTGATCGGCCTTGGTTTCATCCCCACCTTGATCGCTTCGACCGTCTCTGTCGGGATCGGTTACCAACGGGACAACCAGCAGGCGCAAAGCTACCTGGAAACCGTTTCCTCCTTTAAATCTCAGCAGATCAATAGCTGGATCAGCCAAATCTATGCAGATATGGACAGCCTGGATGGTAATAGAAACCTGATGACCGACGCGGACTTTTTGGTCAACTTTACGCCTACCGAAGATGTCCGCCAGCAGTTGACCGACGAGATACGAAACCAACTTTACGCGTTGCAGAGTGAAACAGGTCGTTATTTGCAGTTATCGTATGTAGATCTGGAAGGCTTTATCTTGGCCTCCACCAATCAAACATCTGAAGGTATCGATATTTCAAGCGAATCCGGATATGCAATCGGAAGGCGCAGGACGTACATCACCCCTTTGACGATCGATACTGCAAGCGCATTACCCAAACTGACCTATTATCATCCACTGTTTAATGCCGACGGTGATACGGTCGGCCTGATTGCGGCACGGGTAAACACGGAAGAACTCTCCAATTATGTCGCAGCCGCGGAGCAATTGGGTGAAACCGGAACATCTTACCTGGTCAGCAGTTCCAACCGTTTGCTAACGCCTATTCAGAACAATCTGGATTTTCCCGTCGGGACGACCCTGGTAAGTTCCGCCACCACACGTGTAGCCGCTGAAAATATTCAATCCCAAACCGTTCGCTACCAGAATTACATCAACGAGCCCGTTGTTGGTACTTCTCTGTGGATCGCGGAACTGAACGCCATCCTTGTCACCGAACAGGCAACCAGCGAAGCATTCCAGGCCCTCCGCCTGAACCTGATCATCAGCATTGCAATTACCTTCATCACCCTGGGCATTACCGTATCGATTGCAACCATCACTGCCCGAAACCTCTCAGAACCGATCCAGACCCTTTCCGAAGAAGCCTCTCAGGTATGGAAGGGAGAATTGGGGTACATTGAACCCATTGCTCGCAGTGATGAGATTGGTGGCCTCTCCAACACGCTCAGCCAGATGACCTCCCAACTGGTGCAAACCACCCAAAACCTGGAAAACCTTGTAGCCGAACGTACCGAAGTGTTGGAGCGAAGGGCCAGATACCTGGAAACCACTTCGCAGATCAGCCGGGCGATCACCGGTATTTATGACATCGACAACCTGCTAAATACGGTTGCCCACCTGATCAGCGAGAACTTTGGTTATTACCACATTGGTATTTTCATCCTAGACGAGAGCAAAGAATTTGCCGTCCTCCGAGCATCAAATAGTGAAGGCGGCTGGCGCATGCTCGCCCGGAAACACCAACTGGAAGTCGGTAAACAGGGCATCGTTGGGTATGTCACCTCCACCGGAGAACCCCGCATCCAGCAGCAGGTAGCTGGAGAAGGTAGCATCCACTACCAGAACCCTGACCTCCCGCTTACCCGTTCCGAAATGGCCCTGCCCCTCAAAGTAGGTAACGAGATCTTCGGCGCACTGGATGTGCAAAGCACCAAAGAAGTGGCCTTCTCGGATGAAGATGTTACTGTTCTCCAGGGGCTTGCCGATGCGGTTGCAATTGCTATTCAGAATACCCGCCTTGTGCAGCAGCTTCAGGAAAGCCTTGAGACCGAACGCCGGATCTATGGCAATATTACCCAGCAAGCCTGGACTTCGCTTCTCAACAGTCAAATGAACCAAACCGCCTTCCGGGCCGACCATACTGGTACCCAATTGATCGCCACCCCAACCACCGGGATCGGGAGAAAAGCGCTTCAATCTGGCAAGACCGTCATCGGAACAGCTGAAGAGGATTCTCCCTTCATCCCCATTGCCGTCCCGGTAACCATTCGCGGCGGTGTGATCGTTGGTGTGGTCGAAACCAAAAAGCCAGTTTCGGAGGGAGAGTGGTTCAGGGAGGAGATCGAGATCCTGGAAAGCGTCTGCGAGGAATTGGGGCTTGCGCTCGAAAATGCCCGGTTGTTTGAAGATACACAGAGAAAAGCGCAGCGAGACCGGATGGCTGCCGAACTGGCCACCAAGATCTGGGCATCATCAGATGTGGAAAATATTCTGCAAACCGCGGTCAAAGAATTGGGCAGTGCGCTGCAAGTCTCCCGCGGCACGATCCATCTCAGCCTGCCGGAAGCGCAAGAACATCCTTCTGAAGGAAAAGACCGACCATGATTACCACGATATTAACCAGTGCACACGTTCTTGTTACGCTGTTCCTGTTTGGAGCGGCTGCCCTCACTTTTCTGGCCGACCCTCGCTCAATCAAGCACCGGGCCATTGGCTTCCTCCTTGTCCTTTATGGGTTTGCCAGCATCGCATTCGGGCTGGAACTGAACTCAATTTCGGTAAACAGTGCACAGCCGTGGATCGTATTGGAATTGGTAACCGTTTATGGGGCCGCTCCGGCTGCTTTTCTTGTAGCACTCATCATCCTCCGCCCGCAGACCGCCTCCAGGTTATCTGTCTCCGTCCCTACCTGGTTCTTCATCCTCCTGCCGGCCATTCTCGTCTTACTTGACTTCAGTAATGCCAACCAGGCGTTCTTCTCCACAAATATACTGATCGATTTTAATGAGCTTCGGGCTTCGTACACCGGGGGATATATCCAATTGACGCAAGCCACAACCGGGATCGGGATCTTCATCCTGCTTGTAGAATTGATCTTTTTCTACATGCTTGCGATCATTTTCCCTTCGTTAATCACCTTGATCCAGGATCGTAAAACAGATCAGCAAAATTATCGCAACGCTTTAATCCTTTTCATTGCATTTTCCCTGGGTACCATTGTAAGCTCCGTATTCCGGGAATCCCTCCCTCCCACCATCGCACCGATGCTCACCAATATTATTCTCTCGTCAGGATTCTTTATTGTTGCCATGCGCCTGACGGCTTCTACTGCCAAGACAAAACAATCCTGGTTGAATCTGATCCTGCAGAAATACCCCATGTTCCCTAAACTGATGGGGACCATGGCAATCATCATCCTTCCCACAATGGCCTTTATCGCCTTCACATCTTACAGCTTCTACCAAACCAGCATCCTCTCCCTATCTTATAGCAACCTGGAGGATGTGGGTTCCCGTGAAGCCCAGGTGCTCCTCAACAACCTGACGAACGAAATTCACACTTTCGCCCATCTGGAGGAATCCTCCCGTATTCGCACCCAGTTGACTACGCGTGCGGGAACCTATCCAAGCGACATTGAGCAAGTCAAACAGCAGATCGTTGCCCGACAGATTCGGTGGCAGGATAGCGACCCCCTCCTTATCTCCACAACCCTGGACCCGGTGAACAACACAGAAATGAGGAACTTCAGCATCAACAATCCGGATTTTTCGGATGTCGTGCTGGTAGATGGATACGGCGCATTGGTCACTGGCAATCAAAATCCGGGAAATTATGACTTTGCAAATACCGCCTGGTGGCAGCATATTGCCGTTTCTCAAAGCGTTTATGTCGGACCAATCACCTGGGATGCCGCCCTGCAGCAATACACCACCGTAATCGCAGTCCCGGTATTCAACCTAAATGGCGAAGCGCTCATCGGCAGCTTGAAAACAACCTATGCACTTGGAAATCTGCTTTCCGGTGTTGACCAAAACACGAACAGCCAGACCAAATTTGGGTTTGTTACCCCAACCGGGTTAATAATTCCCACAAGCGGAAACCAGGCAGAAGAGTTTTCTATCCCTACCAATTATCTGACAGCCCTCGCGGAAGCGCATGACTGGCAGACCTATAACGTTTCAGGCACTTCTTACCTGATGAACAGTTCTGCAGTCACCAGCCCGGTCTCGGAATACGAAACCAGCTGGGTGTTGCTGGCATACCAGCCTGTCAGCCAGGCACTCGGCGCCCTGACTCCAATCCAGATTGCCATTGCCATTTCAGCCCTGGTGATACTGATGGCCGCGGTCTTCATTATCATCTGGGTGACCCAGAGCATTACTCAGCCATTGAGCATCCTTACCGAAGCGGTGAATAAATCTGCTGCCGGTGACCGCAACACCCTCGTGGAACTGGATAGCGCCGATGAGATCGGGGCACTTGCCAACAACTTCAACGACATGAACCAGCAGATCGGTCACCTGGTGGACAACATGGAGCAGACCATTCAATATCGTACCAACGATCTGGAGCGCAAAGCCCGGCAGATGGAAGCCGCCGCCGCCGTAGCCCGGCAGGCAGCGGAAGTCCGCGACCTGGCACAGCTATTGGACCTGGCGGTAAACCTCATCCCGGAACGGTTTGGCTATTACCATGCTGGTATTTTTATGCTGGACGAACAAAAGCGATATGCAATATTGCAAGCGGCAAATTCCGAAGGCGGTAAACGTATGCTCGCCCGTGGGCACCGTCTGCAGGTTGGTCGTGTTGGTGTGGTAGGGTACTGTGCCGGTACGGGAGAATCCCGTATCGCCCAGGACGTTGGCGCAGACATTGTTTATTACGACAACCCGGACATGCCCAATACTAGGTCCGAAATGGCCCTTCCGCTTACAGTGCGCGATCAGGTCATCGGTGTGCTGGATGTGCAGTCTGCGGAATCCAATGCTTTTAACCAGGAAGATATCGATGTTTTGCAGCTGCTCGCCGATCAGATATCCCTGGCAATTGATAACGCCCAGCTGCTGGAAAACAGTCAGCACGCCCTGGAGGAACTGCAAACCCTCTACAGCCAGGAAGCCGCAAACGCCTGGCGGGCAAAGCTCACCGGGCAGCAATTCTCCTACCAGTACGATTCCACCGGCATTACCCGCAAAGGAGTCGTCGCTACAACGCAGGAAGAAAATACCCGTAATGCCCTTTCCAAACCAATTTCCTTCCGTGGACAGGTGATCGGCAACCTGGATTTCATCCGGGATGACCAGGACCAACCCTGGACAGATGACGAAGTGCAGCTGATCGAAGAGATTTTGGAGCAAACCGCCCTGGCCCTGGAAAACGCCCGATTGGTGGATCAGATCCGCATGCGTTCAGATCAGATCCAGCTGCTGCAGGAGATCACCGCTATGGCAGCCTCCATTTTGGATGAGAAAGAATTGCTCTCCAGCGTGGCACAAAAGCTCCAATCCAATTTGCAGATCCTCCACTGTGGCATTGCTCTGCATGACCAGGAAGCAGAAACCCTCACCTTGGTGGCTTCTGCTGCCACGGCCAAAAATGCACCTGCCGTTGGTGCTTCGGTCAATCTCGCCGAGGACGACCTCTCACAGTCCGTGCTGAGCGACAACAACTTGCATATCTATCATCAATATGCAGACGAGCCCAATTTCCAGGCCTTCGTCCAGACCTTCTCCACACAGGGAGGCAACTCGATCATCTTCCTGCCGCTGACCATCCGTGACGAGGTGATTGGCTACATTTTCCTCGAAGAAAAGGATGCAAACCGGGGGATCGATAAAGAAGAGACCAACCTCTTCCAGCAGATCAGCGCCCAACTTTCCACGGCCATCGAAAGCGCTCGCCTGTTCGCAGCAGAGCAGGAAGGCCGCCTGGCAGCTGCCGCCCTGCTGGAGATCACTCAGGTTGCCTCGGCCTCGCTGGATATGAACCAGGTACTCAACCAGGCCACCAACCGCTCTGCCCAGGCCATCCAGGCACACCGCTGCTCCATCTTCCTGCTGGATGAAAAAGAAAAGCTGAAGCCGATCATCAGCATTTATGCAGACGGACAGCAAATTCCGGCTGACGAATGGGCAGTCCTCAAGGAAAGGATCCACACTACCTACCAGGACTTCCCTCTGCGCACCCTGGCCGCCAATTTGCGCTCTCCCCGCATCATCCGGGACCCGCTGACTTACACCAATATCCCCCTGAGCTGGGTGGAAAGCCTAAACATAACCAGCCTGCTGATGGTGCCGCTCATCAGTCAGAACAAAGTGATTGGCTCGATGGTCTACGACCAGGTCAACCCCGATTTCCACTTCCGGCAAAACCAGGTGGAAATTGCCCAGACGATTGCCGGGCAGATCGCCACGACCATCGAGAATTCAAAATTGTTTGAAGAAGCCCTTCAGCGAGCCGAACGGGAGCGGCAGGTGACCGAGATCACTGCCAAGATCCGTTCCAGCAACGATCCGGACGTGATCATGGAAACAGCAGTTGCAGAACTTCGGGCAGTCCTTTCCAAATCCGCAAAAAGCGCAGGTAAAAAACCTGGAGTGTCTGAGTTCAGGAACACATCTCCACAAAACACCAATGGGAAGGACACCGGCAGCAACCGGTAAAGGATTAACCCATGTCGAGAAATTACACAATTACAATCGCAAACGAAAAAGGTGGAGTCGCCAAAACCACTTCCGCCGTTTCCCTGGCAGGCGCATTTGTGGAAATGGGTCTGCGAGTACTGACGATTGACCTTGATCCGCAGTCCAACCTGACGCTGGCTTTGGGGCACAAGCCCAATACCGGGACCCTGTCCATTTCGGATATCTTGCTGAAATCCGAAAATATTTCCAATGCGATCGTTCCTACCAGTATCGAGAACCTGGACCTGGTGCCTTCCAATTCAGAACTGGGCGTCGCCGAGCGCTTTTTACCTGTCCGCAAAAATCACGACACCATCCTTCGCAATTCACTGGGAAATTTCCTGGACTATGATTTCATCATCCTGGATTGCCCGCCCGCTCTGGGCGCTGTTACCCTCAATGCGCTCACAGCAGCGGATATGCTGATCATCCCTACACAGGCGGAGTATTTTTCAGCCTATGCACTCAAAAATATGATGGCTGCCATCCGCCAGGTGCGCAGCCAAAACAATCCCTCGCTGATCTACCGGATATTCATCACCATGTACGATGGCCGCAACCGTGCCCACCGCACCTTGCGCGATCAACTGCAAACCACATTTGGCAATGACGGTTTGCTGAAAACCATGATTGAAATAGACACCAAACTGAGAGAAAGTCCAATTGTTGGTATCCCGATCATGCACTACGTCTCAAAAACCCGCAGCGCACAACAATACCGTGCGATGGCTGAGGAGCTAATTGAAAATGTCGGAGAATTGGAACAAAAACAATTTGCAAAACCGGCTTGATTCCATGTTTTCAGACCTCGGTGAACCTGGCGAGGTTCCCGGTCTGTCAATATTCAATCAAATGAACGGTTGGACTTGGGAGATCACGTCTGCGGGCAAATTCATTGAGACCAGCCCGGAGGTGGAATATCTGCTGGGTATTCGGTCTGCGCAGCTGTTGGATCAGTCCATTTCACAAATTTCTGATTTTGACGTTTCAGATCCCAAACTGCCGCGCACACCCCAGCAAAGCATCCAACCCACTCAGGTAACCATCAATTTCCTCCATCAGGATGGCAACGCTTTCAAATCCACTTGCTACATCCTCCCGCAGTTTGACGATAACGCCGCCTTTACCGGCTGGCGGGGAGTTACGCTGGAAGAAAATCTTACCAACGCAATTGTTCCCGCAGAAGAAATCGGCATCAACGAAAACGATCTGCCAATCCCTCTCAAAGACTTCATTTCCGGGGCAGAACCACCCACTCCTACCTCAACTGAGATGCCGGACAGTGAAGAAGCAGACAATGCAGATGCAGGCAGCCAAAGTGAGGACATCCCTAAATTGATGAACCTGGCTGTGAGCAGCCTCCCTCCGGAAGTGGTCGAATTCCTCCAGCAAATAGACGACGACCCCAACCGGGAATGGCAGCCGGATGAGATTCAACTGGTCGAACAGGTGCACAGCCAATTGGACCTGGCATTGGAAAATGCTTCACTCTTCCAAAGAACGCAAAAGGCGCTTGCCGAAACAGATGAGCAGGCCCGCCGATTGCGCTTGCTCAACGAACTCAGCGAAAAGTTGGGGCAGGTTACCAACTTTATGGAAACCTATCAGCAAACCGTTTCCACGGTCATTGAGATCTTCAAAGCCGACCATGCGAATATCGCCGTTTGGACGGATTCCACCAAAGGTGAATTGGAGATCGCCGCCGTTGCCGGAGATAACACCGCCATCCAGGTCGGCCAAATCTTTTCCGCACAGGAAGATGTCTACCAGGACTCTTTAAAGCGGGGTTTGGTGATCGTGGAAAATGAATTCAGCCACCCGCTATACCCGCAAACCCGTTCCATCATCACTGGACCAATTTTTGCTTCCGGTATCCCCCAGGGTATCATCCTTATTGGGCACAAAATCGCCAACGCCTTTGGGGAAAGCGATCGAACCTTCCTTACTCAGATCATCTCGATCCTCAGCGCTGTACTGGAAAATCGCAATCTGTTCGATGCGATTGAAAAAGCCCTCGCCACCACCGAGGAACAAGCCCGTCGTTTGGCAGAGTTGAACCAATTAAGCGAGCAGCTTGGCCAGGCGACCAGTTACAACCAGGTCCTGGAATTATCCATGGATCGCATCGACCGGATCATCCCCAGCATGGTTTGTCGGGCAGTCTTATATAACGAGGTTGACAACCTATACACGGTTTATGAACTCACCGACAATGGGATCAAGGCAGTTGACCAAAGGGAACATCTGGAAGGCACCTTCATGGGGGTAGCCATCCAGAAGACCAAAGCCTCTAGCCTGGTCAATGTGAAAACCACCAATTACCAGGACCTCGAACACCTGACAGAAAACTACAACATTGACTCCGTCATTGCTGCGCCGTTGATCGCCAGTGATGAGGTCTTTGGCGCAATTTTGGTTGGCAATCATAAAGATTTCTCCTACTCCTCCCAGGACGAAACCCTGATGATGTCGATTGCCTCTATCCTGGCTTCCACATTGGATAACCGCCAGCTTTTCCAGCAGATCCAGCGCAGGAGTGTGCAGCTTGAAACATCGGCAGAAGTTTCCCGGATTGCCAGCACTATTCTGGACCCGGATGAGCTCCTCCCCGAAGTAGTTGAACTGATCAAAACCGGGTTCAACCTCTACTATGCCGGCATCTTCCTGGTTGACCATGATGGCGAGGTCACCGGCGAGCCCAATCAATGGGCAGTCCTGAGGGCTGGATCGGGGGTTCCCGGCCAGCAAATGTTGGCAGCCGGGCACAAATTAAGCATCGGCGGTACCTCGATGATTGGTACAGCCGTCGCTACCTCCCAGGCCCAAATTTCCCACAACGTGGGGGCAGCCTCCCGCTTTTTCCGCAACCCCTACCTCCCAGAAACCCGCTCCGAAATGGCGCTCCCGCTGATATCCCGCGGCCAGGTGCTGGGTGCGCTCACCATTCAAAGCGAATGGGAATCCGCCTTTTCCCAGGAAGACATCACCTCCCTGCAAACCATGACCGACCAGCTCGCCAATGCGATCGAAAACGCCCGTTTGTTCGAACAGGCAGAGATCCGTGCAGAAGAGTTGACCGTGCTCAACGAAATGGCACGTGCCTATACCCAGACCCTGGACATTGACCGCATCGTTGAAGCCTCTCTGGAATATACAAGCCGCCTGATGAACGCCGACAACTACTACCTGGCATTGTTCAACCCGGAGTCCAATGTGATTGAATTCCGTATCTTCGTGGAAGAAGGCCAGCGCATCCCCCCGCCGGAGCCGAAGATTTATCTCGGAGAAGGGATCACCGACTGGATCATCACCAACATGATCCCGGTACTGATGCCCGGCAATGTAGAAGAAGAAATGCGCGCCATGGGCATCGAGATCCGCGGCCGTTCCGCAGAATCCTGGCTGGGTGTGCCTATGCTTATCGGCCAAAACGTCCTAGGTGTGATCGCCGTACAAAGCTATACCCCTGAGGTGCGCTACCGTAAACGCGAGCTGGATCTCCTGAGTGCCATCGCCAGCCAGACGGCCGTGGCGATTGACAACGGCCTCCGCTTTTTCCAGACACGTGCCAGGGCGCAGTACGAACAGCTCCTCCGTGAGATCACCACCCAGGTACACACGTCCACCAACGCAGAGTCGATCCTCAAAACCGCAGTGCGCGAGGTAGGCAACGCCTTGGGCCGTCAGGCCTTTATTCAATTGAGCCTGGAAGAAGAGGACAGCCCGCCCGGGATCGTCCAGCCCGCTTCTCCCAACCACCAGGCCGAACCGGATTCACAGCCGAAGGCTGATGACCAGACGAACGAGAGCTGAAAGGTAGCCTTATGAATTCGCTCGTATCGCAATTAATTCAGCAGCATTTTGGCGACCCTGACCAGATCCCGCCAGAACTACATCCCTTCCTCAAAGAACTGGAAGAGATGCTTGTTATTCAATATTCAGAGCAAAACCTGCAAACCATTCTGAACTCGATGCCGTTTGGTGTCACCATCATTGACTATCAGAAGAATATTTTGCACGCCAATCAGAGTGCCCTGACATTGATGGGCTACCAGGATGTCTCCGAGATCCGCGGGCATATCTGCCACGACACGCTTTGTCCCGCAGCTGAGGGAAGCTGCCCGATCCTGGACCTCAATATGCAGATAGACCGCTCCGAACGCGTCTTATTTACCAAAGACCATGATGAAATCCCCATCCTGAAATCCGTCACACCCATCATGTATAACGGCGAAGAAGTGCTTCTTGAAGCCTTTGTGGATATTACCGACCAGAAAAAGCTCCAGTATGAAAAAGAATCCGCCTATCAGGTGCGCGGACAGCTCGCCAGCCAGACCAATGCCATTACTCGAGCCCTTGCGGGAGAGGGGAATTCCACCGGTGTGGTGAAAAAGCTGACAGAATTGGTTCAGCAAAATATGGGAGTGGACCGCGTGCAGTATTTTGCCTTCATCCCGGCAAGCAACAACCTGAAAATGATCGCCGCGGCCGGAGAAGGAACCGAGATCCCAACGGCACAGCATGCCATCCTCCCGATTAATGTCGGCGCAGCCGGAAAAGCCGCCGCAGAGCGCACGACCGTCCGGGCAGAAGCAGAGGATCTGAACCTCCCCCAACGTCCTCAAATGGTGAAAAACGATGTCCAAAGCCAGGTTGCTTTCCCTGTGCTGATCGGAGAAGACCTCCTTGGCGTGCTGGATATCCAGGACACCCGTCACCCTGAAATTGACCCGGACACGGTCCTTTTTATTGGGACCCTGGTGCAGCAAACGGGGATCATCATCGACAATTTCCGCAGCAGGGAAGAGATGTTGGAAAAGCTGGAAGACCTTACCCGTCTGCAGCGAATGACCTCCAGCGAGGGATGGAAATCTTTCAGCGACCTGGCAAACCTCAGCGCTCCAAGTTTTGCATTTGACACTAACCTGCAAACCACTGTGCCTGTTGAAGATACCAATGCTCTCCTGGCAAACCCCAGCCAGCAGGCGGTGGTCAAGCCGCTTGCC
>QKGK01000362.1 GCA_003250455.1 Chloroflexota bacterium
CACGGCATTGGCTCCGGAGGACGCCAGTTAGTTATCATGCCCTCCGATGGCTTCATCCACTTCAGCGAGCAGGATTTGAACGCGGTAATCGCTTATCTCAAGACGGTGCCTCGCACGGGTGAAGATACCCCGAAACCAAAGCTGACCCCGATGGGACAGATCATGCTGGCAGCTGGTTTGTTCGGCCAGATCTTCCCCGCCGAGTATATCGACCACGAGCAGCCTTTCCACGAGATGCCGGAGATCTCGGCCAATCTGGAGTACGGCGAATACCTATCGCGGTTCTGTGCCACCTGTCACGGCGAAGATCTTTCCGGTAAGGCCTCTGCTGACCCCAGTGGGCCAATTGCCCCCAATCTCACCCCGGGCGGCGGCCTGGCGAGCTGGTCCGAAGCGGATTTCATCCAGACCATACGCACGGGTGTCACCCCGCATAACTATCACCTGAACCCCGAATTTATGCCCTGGAAATCATTCGCCAAATTCGATGATAAGGAGCTGCAAGCGATATGGATGTACCTGCAATCGCTGCCGGCCAAAGAAATGAGGTTTGAGTGAGGCACCCATGAGACAGAAAATTTTTCTTTCGACCACCGGCCACGGGATCGCCCGGGCCAGACAAACGGAAGGCGGAGATTGGCTGCGGGATGACCCCATTCAGGGTCAGCAGATCAACTGCCTGGCAAGCGACCCCAAAAATCCAAAGATCATCTATGCTGGCAGCCAGGGGGAAGGCGTGTTGCGCTCAGATGACAGTGGGGAAACCTGGAATCCCAGCGGATTAAATGGAGAATTCGTCAAGTCCCTGGCCGTGAGCCCGCATAATTCGAACACAGTCTATGCCGGGACGAGACCAGCAAGTTTACACGTATCCCGGGATGGCGGAAAATCCTGGGAGGAGTTGGAGGGGTTCCGGCGTATACCTGGACGGTGGTGGTGGTTCTCCCCAGCCGAGTCTCCCTTCCAGGCTTATGTCCAGAGTATTGGCGTCTCCCCAACCGATGCGGATGTCCTGCTGGCAGGGATCGAATTTGGAGCCGTGGTACGCAGCCAGGATGGGGGGCAGACCTGGTCGGGTCACCGCAAGGGGGCTTTGCGCGACAACCACTCGCTCACCTTCCACCAGACGAATGGGGATTGGGTTTACCAGGCTGGAGGATCGGGCGGCGGCGCCTCCTTCAGCCAGGATGGGGGTTTGACCTGGCATAAAAATAAGCACGGCCTGGCAAAAAATTACGGTGTGGAATGTGCCGCCGATCCCGAGAAGCCAGAGGTGTGGTACGCCTCCGTCGCCCCAGGACCGGGAAAAGCTTACGGGGTAGAAGCCGAAGCCTACCTGTATCGGGCTTCCGGGGGCGCCGAGTGGCAACCAATCGGCTGGGAAGCACACCCGCTGAGCTCGATGCCCATCGCCCTGCTTACTTCGCCTACCGAATCTGGCCAGCTCTACGCAGGCCTGACGAACGGCGAGGTGTGGCACTCGGAGGATTACGGCGAGGCATGGCAGAAATACCCCTTCAATCTTCCGCCCATCCGCAGATCGATGATCATGATCGAATCAAACAACCGGGGATGAGGTGGAAGAGATTAACCTTGTAGAAATGAAGAGGGTAAAAACCTTGCCAGAAGAAATGTTGACACCCCATTTGATCGCAGGCGTCCTGGCTGGGATGGCTGGACTGCTGGTTTTTCTGATCATCCATCATTACTGGATCAGGCCCATATGGTTCATCCTGCCGTTCGGCTTATTCATCGCCGGGTTAGGAGGCCTGGCGGTTGGTTGGGCTTACCACGAACTTTCCCCGAACCTGCCAGCCCCTCCCTGGAATGGGTTAGCCTTTGTGGCCTTGATCGGGATCATCCTGGCTCCTGCCATCCTGCTGGCCGAAATACGGCAGCCGCTATTCTCCATAGCGGAGGGGGAGGCTGAATTAGCAGTTCCCATCTGGTATGCGGTGGCCGTCTTCATCCTGGAGTTGCTGGTAACAGCGGCCCTGGTTGGAGGATTGGCGGGCTGGCTGATCGGCCACACTCCCCGGGCAGCCCTGGCAACTGCCCTGGCCGGGTTTATCTTCGCCCTGGGTCCCGGTCACAATATCCCCTTCCTGGGGAGCACACCCGGCACGCTGAAAGGGATCGTGATCTTACTGGCAATTATCCTATCCGCAACGATCGTCCTGGTGAAGTCCTCCAGCCTGATGAGCGGATATATCATGAACAGGAGTATCTAAAATGAATGAGACTGCATTTTTTCGCTTTGCAGGTTGGTCGGCATACTTCAACGCAGCGGTTTTTGTGCTCAGCCTGGTTGCCCTGATGATCTTCTTCAGCATCGGCGGGATGTGGGGCAGGATCAACGACAGCCTGAGCGTGATCTGGATGATTTCTTACCTGCCCATCGGCGTGGCCCTGTACCTGATCACTCGCCCGGTAAATGCCCCGGTGAGCCTGGTCAGCACCATCATCGGCATGGCTGCCATGCTGGCTTTTGTAGCCATGCAAACGTTGCTGGTATTCGGCCGGGTCCAGTTTGAGCAAACCTTCAGCGCGGTGCTTGCAACAACAGCTATCGTTGGCCTTTTCGTATTGATCCAGGGTTTCCTAGCCCGGTCCGGGAGCCTTTTGCCGCCGGGTTTGATCTGGGTGATGGTGATATACGGACTCGGGTCTGTGATCGGCGCAGTGGGCTTCCAGATCGGCGGGGAGACGCACCCCTTAGCGATGATCGGCCTGCTGCTTAACGCCGTCTCCGGGCTGGTGTGGGTGATCTGGTTTGGCCGCTTATTGCTGGTGGAGCAAGTTGCAGTCGCTTTGTCCAGCTCAGCTTGAGATAGATATCATGAGTAAAGTATCCCGCATCATGTACCTGGCTGCAGCCGCGATGTTCCTATTTGGCGTGGCCTTGCAGGTTTTCCTGGCAGGCATGGTGGTGGTCGCCTTGCAGATGGGATGGTCAAACCATAGGGATTTGGGTCACAGCCTGGCAATTCCCCTTTTGATTATGCTTATTTTTGCTTATATTGGCCACCTACCGCGTCGAATGAAATGGTTGACCTGGTCCCTATTCGCAATCTACGTGATCCAGGCCGATGTGCTGATATTTTTGCGAGATTCGCTGCCAGTCGCCTCCGCTTTTCATCCCGTACTGGCTCTTGCGGATGTTCTCCTGGTTGGCATCCTGGTTCAACAGGCCTGGGCTATGATTCGCAGAACCCGGCAGGAAGCAATTAAGCCTGCCAGAATCGAACAACTGGACAAAATCAGTCTATAATAAGCCCATGCGCCGCTCACTCACCTCTGTCTCTTCCGGGATATCCGCACGTAGGACCTGGACTCCAGCTTACCTGGCCTGGTCCTTGGCCGCGCTTTCAATCGTGATCATCCTGGCTGCTTTTTGGGCTGCTGCTCGCTATGTGATCCTGACCGGTGAGTACCGGACTTTTCTCACCCACCAGGCGATCACTCCCCTGCTCACGATTGCCTTTTCGATGGTCGGAGCGCTGATTGCTTCGCGAGTCCCCAGGAATCCCATTGGATGGATCTTCCTGGCGGTCGGCATTATTTACGCCTTGAATGGCCTTGGGTCTATCATCATGATTCACGGCTCTACGATATTTGGCAACAGCACCTCTCTCGGTTATCAGCTTGCCGATTGGCTCACTAACTGGCTATGGATGCCGGCTGTCTTCTTGCCCACCACGATCGTCCTGCTGTATTTTCCTGATGGCCGTCTCCCATCCCCTCGCTGGCGGTTTGTCAGCCTTTCAGCAGTACTCGGTATTGTGATCATCGTCATGGTTGCGATGCTGCATCCTGGACCGATGGAACAGTTAAACTTGAGGCAGAATCCGTTTGAAATACCGGCGATTGCGCCTTATTTGGATGGATTAATAAACTTGGGCTAC
>QKGK01000157.1 GCA_003250455.1 Chloroflexota bacterium
GTAATGGCCTGCACGGCCTGCGGCGCCTGCACCAATATCTGCCCGGTTGGCAACGATCCGATGCGGGATATCATGGACATCCGCCGCTCGATGGTGCTGATGGAAAACAACTTCCCGGAGCAGTGGCAGAATGCCTTCCGCGGGATGGAACGTACCTCTAACCCCTGGAGTGTGCCGTCTGCCGAGCGGATGAAATGGGCAGAAGGATTCGATGTCCCGACCATCGAAGAGAACCCCGAGTTTGACCTGCTGTGGTGGGTCGGCTGTGCCCCAGCCACCGACAACCGCGCCCAGAAGACTGCCCAAGCCTTTGCTCAGATCCTTTCGCGCGCCGGAGTCAATTATGCTGTGTTAGGAAAGAACGAACAGTGCACCGGCGACTCGGCGCGGCGAGCAGGTAATGAATATCTCTTTTACGAGATGGCGCTGGCGAATGTGGAAATCCTCAACGAAGTAGCCCCAAAGCGGATCGTGACCACCTGCCCGCACTGTCTGCACACCATCAAAAATGAGTACCAGGCTTTCGGCGGGAATTACCAGGTCATCCATCACAGCCAGCTGATCGAGGAACTGATCAGAGATGGCAAACTGAAGCTGGATGCCTCCCAAAACGCCTCGATCACTTATCACGACCCATGCTACCTTGGACGGCAGAATCACGTCATCGATGAACCGCGAGATGTGCTCAGGAGCAGCGGAGCGCAGCTGGTCGAGATTGCACTGCACAGTGAAAAATCTTTCTGCTGTGGAGCAGGCGGTGCTCAAATGTGGAAGGAAGAAGAACATGGGGAGACCAAGGTCAACCTGAACCGCTTCAAGCAAGCTTCCGAAACCGGAGCCGAGACCCTGGCTGTGGGCTGTCCATTCTGCATGGTTATGCTGACCGATGCCGGCAAAGCGCAGGGCAGCCAGATGCAGGTCAAGGATATCGCCGAGATTGTGGTGGAAGGGCTCGAGTAAAATTTTTCCGCCTGGGAACATAAAATATAATTCAAGGCGCACTTTTATTTACGTGCGCTTTTGTTCATCTTTTCTTCGATTCCCCATCAGATTGAAAAAGTAACTGTTGCATTTCAAAACAAACGCTAGGTTCAAATCATATTCTCTGTATAATGTATACAGTTGATTATCCTAATTTAGGAGGTATTTCATGAGTTCTCAAACACCCTTACAAGAAGAAAAGAAGCGCAATAGATCAGACCCGGGGTCGGCTTGGTTCGGCCTGGTCCTGATCGTCCTCGGGATCATCTTCTTTGCCCAGCAATTCGGGAATTTTGAGTTCACTAACTGGTGGGCAGTCTTCATCCTGATACCAGCCTTTAGCGCCTTCGCCTCATCCTTTAGAATGTGGCAGCGGGATGGAAGATTTCATTTCGGCGTGTGGTCCGCTTTTTACGGCGGGCTCTTCCCGCTGATGGTGGCCCTGATGTTCTTTTTTAACCTGGACTGGGGCGAATATTGGCCGGTCTTTGTGATTCTGCCCGGCTTCGGCACCATGATCAGCGGGCTGCCTTTCCCGAGGCCGGAAGATGTCAAAGTACCAACTGCATTACTGCGTCACCGCCCATGGCCGTTTTTCATCGGGCTTTCCGCTCTCCTGCTCGGGATCACCTTCCTCGGCCGCAACCTGGATTTATTTGATGCCACCTCCCTGGTCCCATTCGATAACTGGTGGGGAGTATTCATCCTGATTGCAGCATTGGGCGGCCTGTTTTCTGGGTTATTGCTGATCATCGGGCGGCATTCCTGGATTTTAGTTGTCGTCAACCTCGCTGCAGCGGCCGCGGTAGGTTTGGCCGGGCTGATTGCTGTTTTAGAACTGGACTGGGGTCTGATGGATTATGTGACGCCAGTTGTCCTGATCTTAATCGGGCTTGGAGTGCTGGTTGGGTTCGGCAACCGGAAAGGTCCAGAGTAGACTCGTATAACCAATTACCGCCACTGCCAGGAGGACTGGCAATAAATTCACACAGTACCAAGACCACCGGTCGCCTTCTTATCTGGCATATCTCGACCGCTTTCTGATAAAATAACTGGGTAAAATAGACTAACCTTGTAAGGAATTGGGAGCAGATATGCCGACAAAAGTTGCTCTGCCTGAAATGGGTGAAGGGGTGATGGATGCTACCATCACCCAATGGCTGAAACAAGAAGGCGACCCGGTTGAACAATACGAAGCGCTGGTTGAGGTAAATACCGACAAGGTGGATACCGAAATCCCAAGCCCGGTGAGTGGGACCGTACTGAAAATCCTGCAGCCTCCCGATACCGTGGTGGCGGTTAACCAGACCCTATGCTGGATTGGCCAACCCGGGGAAGAAATCCCCAAAGAAGACACCGTGTCAGTTCCTCCGGTTGCGGATACTCCTTCCAAGCCTATTCCTGAAAACATTGTTCCTGCCCCTGAAACTGCAGAGCCGACACCTGTCACATCTGCACCGCCCTCCATACCTGCGCCAGCGCCAGTCTCGCCGCCAGTTCCTGAAACCGTATCCACTTCTACCAATAAGGGAGATTTCTTGCTGGGTACCGTCAGCCCGCTGGCAGCCAAAATTGCCGCCAGCCACAACCTAGACCCTGCTACTATTCAGGGCAGTGGGATGGGTGGGATGGTCACCAAACAAGATGTAATGCGCTATCTGCAGAGTGGCGGGAGCAATAGGAGAGCCGCCATTTTTCAAGCAGAAATTTCCCCACCTCCCAGCAACGGTCCACGTGCCAGCTTCATTTCCCCGGTGGTCGCCCGCCTAGCCGCTGAACACCAGATTGATCTTAACAAGGTCAGCGGCACCGGGAGAGAAGGACGGATCACCAAATATGACATGCAGCGCGTGATCGAGGGAGGGGGAGCACCGCTCAGCACTGGCATCGAACCGCATCCGGCGTTTGCCCACATGCAGCCAGGGACGATCATCAAGCATACCCCCGTGCGCCGATCGATCGCCAAGCATATGCTGGAAAGCAAGCACACCTCCCCCCATGTCAGCACTTTCGTGGAGGCAGACCTGAGCCAGATATTCGCCCACCGGGCAGCCCATAAAGATAGTTTTGCCCGCCAGGGTGCCAAACTGACCTTCACCGCATATTTTGTCCAGGCAGCCGCGGCAGCGCTGCGAGCCTACCCGATCGTCAATTCCTCCTGGTCGGAGGAGGGTATTCTCCTGAGGCAGGAGGTTAATATCGGGATGGCTGTCTCGATGGATGCCGAAGGCCTGATCGTGCCGGTGATCCGGAATGCCGACCAGCTTTCCCTGCTGCAAACAGCCCTAGTGGTCAACGACCTGGCCAGCCGCGCCCGCGCCAAGCAGCTCACCCCAGAAGAAGTACGCGGCGGAACCTTCACGATCACCAACCATGGCACAAGCGGTTCCCTGTTTGCCACGCCCATCATCAACCAGCCACAATGTGGTATCCTTGGCACCGGCACAATCCAGAAACGCCCGGTGGTAGTGGACGACGCAATCGCCATCCGGCCGATGGTGTATCTCAGCCTGACCTTTGACCACCGTATATTGGACGGGGCAGTGGCTGACTACTTCCTGGCAGCCATCCGGGGAAAACTGGAACATGGAGACTTTTAGCAGACCAGGAAGTTGTGTCTGCGGATAAATATTGATTTAGACAACTGAAGAAATTAAACTAACTTTATTGAGGTAAAAGATGAGTGAGTATGATGTAATTGTGATTGGAGCTGGTCCTGGCGGTTATGTGGCCGCGATCCGTGCGGCGCAGCTCAACCAGAAAGTTGCGATCATTGAAAAAGAATATCTTGGCGGGGTATGCCTGAATGTGGGCTGCATCCCCTCCAAAAGTTTGCTGAAGAACGCCGAAGTCGCCCATACCCTGCGGGAGCGCGGCAAGGAGTTCGGCTTCTCTTTCGAAAACCTGACCCTGGACTACGGC
>QKGK01000431.1 GCA_003250455.1 Chloroflexota bacterium
GGCATCTTCTCCAAAGCAGACAGCCCTCTGGCCACAAACTGCCGGGCTTCATCCATAGCGCTTTCAATCGCTCCGCTCTCCCGGATAGCCTGAACCACGCGCAAAAGGGTCTCCTCGTTGACGATCCGGTCTTCGATCACTTTTTTCAAATCGGCATCATCTGGGTTCTTTTCCAGATAGTGCAAGGCCGGTAGGGTCACCAAGCCCTGACGCAGGTCGCTGGCGACAGGCTTACCAAGATTATTTTGGTCGCTGGTGAAATCGAGGATATCGTCCACCACCTGAAATGCCATCCCCACCTCATAGCCATACTGCTTCATTGCATCAATCGTATCCTGGTCGCCATCAGCCAGGAACACCGGAGCCACGGAGCACAGCTCAAATAAGGATGCCGTTTTGGCATAGATGCGGTTGTAATAATCCTCCCGGTTGACCAGCCCTTTACTGATGAACATCTGGGTGATCTCGCCATTCACAATGGTGGAGAGCGTTTTGGCAAACAGCTTCATCACTTCAATGGATTCGGCTTCGGCGGCCAGTTTAGCAGCCCGGGCAAAGATAAAATCCCCGGTCAGAATAGTAGCGCCGGGAGACCAGCGTGCGTTCAAGGTCGGGCTGCCCCGCCGCAGAAGAGAGCCATCGATGACATCATCATGCACCAGGGTGGCTGTGTGCAGTAATTCCACCGCTGCTGCAAGGGTGATCGTATACTCACGGGGCGCTTCAAGCATCCCCCCTACCAATAAAGCAACTGTTGGTCGGATGCGCTTCCCGCCAGAATTGAGCAAATGATGCAGCGCAATTTCCAGGTCGGGGTGGTGCCCATCGGATTGCGCCCGCATTCTGGCCTCAACCTGGGGCATATCTTCCTGTACGAAATCAAAAAACTTTACTGTTTCCAAACTTTTTACCAATCAAATAAGATTTTTGCGTTCCGGCTGGTAAATTCTCCAACGGCTTTAGGAGATACGCCGCGTAAAGTGGCGATTTTTTCTGCTACATAAACCACATAAGCGGGCTCATTGCGCTTCCCGCGGTTCGGATGCGGTGTCAGATATGGCGAATCCGTTTCGATCAGCAGCCGTGTCTCAGGCGTCTCGCTGGCAACCACCTGCAACTCCTGCGCATTCTTAAAAGTCACCGGCCCGGTAATACCCAGGTAAAAACCGGCAGAAAGCAGTTTTTCAGCCTGTATTATATTACCAGAATATGAATGGAGCACACCCGGTTTTTCTGCAAGTGGGGATTGGCTTTCTGCCAGGTCTTTTTGCCAGTCCAACAAGATTTCGGCAACATCCTCATAGGCTTCACGGTTATGGATGATCACCGGCATCTGCATTTCCGCTGCCAGCGCCAATTGGCTCTTCAGCATCTTCCATTGCAGCGGTTTAGGTGTCTCATCCCAATAATAATCCAGGCCAATCTCACCGATAGCCACCACTTTGGGGTGGTCTGCCAATTCAGCCAGCTGATTATAAACCGCATCGCTCCAACTACTGCCGTAATTGGGATGCACGCCCACTGCCGCATACACCGGGGCATTATTTTCCGCCAAGGCGACTGCAGCCCGGCTGGAAGCAAGGTCTACGCCCGGCACCAACATGCGGGAAAGACCTTTTTCAACCGCCCGCTGGATGACTATATCCCGGTCATCATCAAAGCGGTCAAAATCGAGGTGGCAGTGGGTGTCCGAATACGTCATTTAGGGCTATTCAATCCCTGCGATCTTCAAGCCATCTGCCAGGATCGCCTGAACTTTGTCTGCATGGGTTGTTTCGCAATACACCCGGATCTTCGGTTCCGTGCCAGAGAAGCGGATCAACATCCACCCGCCGTCTTCCAAACCAAACTGGTATCCGTCGGTAGTGTTCAGCCCGGTTACTTTCAACCCGCCGATCGTCTCGGGGTTGGCTGCCAGGATGAGCGCTACTTTATCTTCGCGGTCTCCCTTGAACAGGGTATCAATGCGGTCGTAATAGTGAGCGCCAACCTTATCAAACAGCAGTTCAAGCAGTTCGGTGGGCTTCTTGTTGAGACGCACCATCATATCCAGCAGGTACAAACCGCCGAGGATGCCATCGCGCTCAGGCACGTTCCCCCGGAAGGCATACCCGCCGGATTCCTCACCACCCAGCAGGGCGTTGGTTTCCAGGAATTTAGGCGCCACGTATTTGAACCCTACGCCAGTCTCATACACATCCACCCCATACAACTCACCGAGCTTATTGAGCATTTTTGTGGTCGATAAGGTCTTGACGATCGGGCCGCGGTCACCGCGTACTTCCAGGAAGTAATAAGCCAGCAAGCCATATACCCGCAGTTGGTCCACAAACACACCGTTTTCATCGCCCATCCCCACCCGGTCGGCATCGCCATCGGTGACGATCATCACATCGGCGTTGTGTTCCAGGGTGGCACGTAAACCGGCATCCACATTCGGCGGGATCGGTTCCGGACGATACATTTCCGGGAAGATCGGGTTGCGGACGGCATGCACTTCGATCACCTTTGTGGTGCCACCTTCCAGCAGACGGGGAAACCAGCCCGCCCCATTGCCCCACATGGCATCCACCAGCACGGTCAACCCGGCCTGTTTGATCGGTTCCAGGTCGATCAGCTTTTTCAGATGGGGGATATAATCCTCGGCGGCATCAAACATGGTTACCAGACCTTGTTGAATGGCTTCATCCAAAGCCATGGTCTTGATCCCGCTTTCATCATCCGGGATGGCGGCTTCGATCTTTGCCAATCCATCAGGGGCAATTGCACCGCCAAACTCATCGCGCACTTTGAAGCCATTATCTACCGGGGGATTGTGAGATGCTGTGATGTTGATCGCACCAACCGCCTTTTTTGCCACCACTGCATACGAAATCACGGGCGTTGGGGTAGCATCCTGCGTCAGAAATACGTTGAAGCCATTGGCAGCCAGCACTTCCGCTGCGGCCGCTCCAAAATTCTCGGAATGGAAACGCTTATCATACCCGATCACTACGGACTTGCCTGCATGGCCCTCCGCTAACAGATAATTCGCAAACCCCTGTGCACAGCGTCGCAAATTATGAAATGTGTACTCATCGGCAATCTTTCCGCGCCATCCATCTGTCCCAAAACGGATTTTCATATCCATCTAAGCACCTTTCTCCATCATCTAATTTTCTCCGGCAAAATAATACAAGTTCCATGACCAGTTTACTGGTCTGGACGCAGGTATTATAACAGGTTCTCCCCCTACTCAAACGCATTTA
This sequence comes from Chloroflexota bacterium, assembly GCA_003250455.1. GTDB lineage: Bacteria > Chloroflexota > Anaerolineae > Anaerolineales > UBA11579 > UBA11579. The sequence continues at coordinate 3,249 of QKGK01000431.1, forward strand.
CGGCTGGTTGTTCCTAATCATATTGCTTCATTCGCATTGTCGAACGAGATTACGGGAATACCCGTCTTTCGGTCTTGCCAACTTAGCGTTATAATCCCCCCTATGAAGTCTGAATTGTACCCAACAGTTTATCTGGATTACGCTGCGACCACGCCGCTTGACCCGCGGGTCTGGAAGGCAATGGAGCCCTATTTCTCGCAGGAATTTGGCAACCCTTCCTCCACCCATCGCTACGGCCAGGGAGCAGAGGCCGCGGTGGAAAAAGCCCGTTTAACATTGGCTGAGGTGTTTTCCTGCCAGCCCAACGAGATCATTTTCACCTCCGGTGGATCCGAGAGCGACAACCTGGCGCTGCGCGGCGGTGCGGTGGCCGCCCGTCAGGCGCGGGGGGCCAATCATATCCTCATCAGTCCGGTGGAACACCCCGCGGTCAGCAAAACCGCTGAGCAGCTCGCTGCTGCCTATGGCTTTGACCTGGAATTGCTGCCTGTGGATCAATATGGACAGGTCAGCCCGCAAGCGGTTGCCGAGCGGCTGCGCCCGGTTACCGCCATCGTCTCGGTGATGGTCGCCAACAACGAGATCGGCACGATCAACCCGATTGCCGAAATCGGTGCTGTTTGCCGTGAGGCAGGCGTCACTTTCCACACC
>QKGK01000381.1 GCA_003250455.1 Chloroflexota bacterium
CTTCCTGGAACTCGACAAGGGGGGCGGTCTCAGCCACAGCCTGCACGCCTGGCAGAATGTTCAGAGGCTGGGGCGGCGGGTCCTGGGCTGCACGTTGGATGATGACCTCGGCGGGCAGCTTGATCTCGTGGTAGTTGACCACGGCATTCAGCCCGTCCAGGTCGCCCAGGTAGCGCACCTCCCCCGCATCCATGAACATCACCCGCTCCGGCTGGATCTTCATCACGTCCTCCACCCGGTGCTCGATCATCACGATCGTCATGCCTTCATCGGCCATCATGCGCACCATGGATAGCGTCTCCTGGGCACTGGCCGGGTCCAGGCTGGCGAGGGGTTCATCCAACAGCAGGATACGCGGGCGCATCGCCAGCACCCCTGCCAGGGCCAGCTTCTGCTTCTCCCCACCGGAGAGACTGAACGTATCGCGCTCCTGCAGGTGACCGATATTCAAATAGTCCAGCGCGCCCATGGCACGCTCGTAAATCTCCGTGCGGGGCAGGCCCAGGTTTTCCAGGCCAAAGGCCACCTCGTTTAGCACTTTGGAACCCAGGATCTGCCGTTCGGGGTCTTGCAGCACGGTGCCAATCTGCTGGGAGATGCGCGCAAGCGGCCAGTTCTCGGTGCTTTCGCCGTACACCAGAATCTGGCCGGTCATATTGCCTTTGTAGCTGCGGGGAATCAATCCGTTGATGCAGCGGATCAGGGTGGTTTTGCCACAGCCGCTGGCCCCTGCCACCAGCAGTACCTCCCCCGGATTTGCGGAGAAGGAAATGTTCCGGATCGCGGTTTCCTCGCGGTCGCGGTAGCTGAAGGTCAGGTTTTCAACAACCAGCGGGAGTGCATTTTCCATCGGTTTTTTCTTCGGGCAGAACTCGTTGCAGGGGTTCTGTGTGTCGTCTGTAAAAGGGTCACTGGCAGCCGCGTGCCCCAACCTAATTTATACGTGTTTCAACACTGGTGTCAAGTAAATGTGTGCCAAAGCGCACAAATCCCGCACAAATCCTTTCAGCGGTGTTCCAATTTGTAGAAACACCGCTGAACGGCAAGGGTTACAACCCAATTTGGGTACAGGGAAAAGAAACGTATCGGCGTTCAGGAAGCCGCCGGCAGCTGGATAATAACCGCCAGCCCCCCGCCAGAAGCCGATTCCGCCCGGATGCTGCCCCCATGCTGCTCGGTGATCGAACGGGCAATCGCCAACCCCAGTCCGGAACCCATCTGGTCGCGCTGCCGGGAGGGGTCGGTGCGGTAGAAGCGGTCGAAGATCCTGTCAATCTCGCCTTCTACCACTCCCGGTCCGCCATCCTCGATGCGGAACACCACCCATAAGCCGGTCTCATCCACATCACAGGAAAGGGCGATCTGCCCGTGCGCAGGCGTATAGCGGATGGCATTTTCCAGAATATTGCGGAACACCTGCATGATGCGGTCTTTGTCCACCTCGATCTCCGGCAGCCCGGGCTGAACCCGGGTGGTCATTTGGATGGATTTCTCGGCCAGGCTGGTGGTGCTGGTGCGCGCCAGCTCTTCCACCACCCAGGAGGGATCTGTGCGT
>QKGK01000300.1 GCA_003250455.1 Chloroflexota bacterium
GGCGGCCCAACCAGCGGTGCCATCGGCCCCAACGCCACCAGGCAGGCCCGGGTGGTATTGAGCACGTCCCGGCAGAGGGCATTGAAGGGCGTCTGCAGGCTGGCATCCGCAATCTCACCGTTGGCGGTCAGAAGCTGGTCGTAAAAACGCTGGCTGGCGACAAACGGACGCAGGCTGGCAATTGTGCGCTGGCGTTCGGAGACCATCCGCCAGCTGAGCATGGAGAAGAAAAAGGTCATCAGCAGGGCTGATAGCAGGATCCCATAGATCGGGCGCAGGTTGGTGGAGAAGGTAAAGCCGATCACCGCGCCGTAGCCAAAGGCCAGCAGCACCGCCCGCTGCCATTGGCGCAGAAACCCCTGGCGCGGCAGGCTCTGCCCGGTAAAGACTTCGTAGGCCACCACCGCCTGCCCCAGCAGCAGCACCGCCAGCAGGATCAGGGCTTCGATCACCAGGTCGAAAACCCCCACGGTGACGATCTGGGCATCGATCAGGCCGAAGTCGTCCAGAAAGGGGAACAGCCAGACAAACACCCCGCCCACCCCCAGGCTGACCAGCAGCAGCGCCAATGTTGCGCCAACCAGCCACGGACGCGCCCGCTGACGGGCGGCCTCTCCCATGCGGCGTTGGCTGGGGCCGGGCTTGCGCAGCGCATCCAGCGAGAAGAGCAGGCACAGTAGGACATACACCGGGTACAGCACCAGCACCAGCGGCATACCGTTCACGGAGACGCTTTCCTCCAGGCCGCGGGCCGGATAGGCACCGGAGAGCGGGCTGGTGCGGGCAAAAACGGCGATCAGGAGCAGCCCGACCACCATACCCCCGGCAAACAGGAACAAAAAACGATGCCGCCGCACTAATGTATTGACCTGCCCCTCCGGGGGCCGCTGCCAGAAACCGGAATACCACAGCATCATCACATACCAGAGGAACGGCAGCACGGTCACTGCCACCAGGCCGACCACCCACCAAAGTTCCAGCCCCGGCCCGATGACGTTGAAGCCATAGCCCAGGATGGCCGTATGGCTGACAAAGAAAATGCCCCCCAGCAGCAGACCGGAAGCCGCCAGCCAGCCGCCCCAGGTGCGCCGCTCGGTGTTGAGCAGCACGGTGGTGCCCAGCCACATCAGCAGGATGGTGTTGGTCAGCGAAAGGAAAAGAACCGCCCAATCCAGCCAGAAAGTGCCGGTCATTCCCCCTCCCAGGGCTGCCATTCGCCGCGCTCATCGAGCGCGTAGGGGTTGCCCTCCTCGTCCCACTGGAGCAAGCGCCCGATCTGGGCGATGATCGCCGCCCGCGTACGGGCGACCTTTTCATCGGTGGCCGTGGCGTTCAGCCCCCAGGCGGCGTAGATCTGCCCGTTGGTGCGGCTGATGGTGCGTTTATCCTTGAAGCCCAGCACGCGGGCGATCTGCTCGTTGGTCATCCCCTGCGCCAGCATGCGCGCCACCGCCTGCTCGTTGGGCTCCAGCATGCTCATCGGAGACTGCTCATCCTTGGCGCGCACTTCCTGCACGCGGGCTTCGATCTCCGGGTCGATCATGCTGCGCCCGGAGACGGCATCCTCGATCAGCGGGAGGATCATCCTGGGCAGCAGGTAATTGGATTTGCGTACATAGGCATAATGGCTGAGGATCCCCGAACGGCGAAAGTCGCGGTAGTAGCGGTCGTCGTCCTGGATGGAATAGAACACCACCGGCATACGGGGGAACTCCCGGCGAATTTCCACGGCGGTCTGGATGCCGTTCTGCTCCCCGGCGAGCTGCACATCCATCAGGATGGCGTCCGGGGCAACAGTCTGCAGGCAGTAGTCCAGGGCTTCCTCCCCGCTGGGAAAGGCTGCCAACACCTCGATGCGCCCGGTATCTTCCAGACCGGAGACCAGCGCCGGACGCAGGTTGGGATTATCTTCAACGATCAGTAAGCGGATGGTTTTCATAGTCCAAGTTTGGCCGATGCGGGAGAAATTGTCAAGCACGTGGGTGTATGATCACCTGGGTGGAACCACCCAGGTGATCTCCCAACAGCCAGCTGCGAGTAAATTTATCCAAAGAGTCTATCTTCTCAATTGATTCCATGCTATCTGCGACCAAATTGCACTGAGAAAAAGGGCTACAGCCATCAAGGAAAGGTGACCTTCTATGCCAGGGGAGAAATAATCCTATTAAGTTTACCTGGTCAAACTTAGACCATTCCGGTTCCACCAGAGTTCCATCGAAATTCAGGAAAGGTGATCCGGTTTTTAATGATTTCCACTAATTCAAATAGCACCTTATAAATTTTGATTTCTCCAATGACTTTAATCTTCTGGATAAACCCAATCAAAGCAAAACTCTGAACCTGGAGCGATAACTCCCTCATAAAATGAACCCACAGTTTCTTTTGTATTTAGAGAAATAGGGCTAAACATACTGCCTTCTTGATCTGATATTTCTCCAACTTCCCATTGGAACTGATTCACAATTGAATTAGGGGTTGGAAATTTATCCCTATTTCCAAGATATAAACTCAATGAAATCAAGTCTTTTGAACCTTGGGTACTATTTTTGTTAGGTTCTTCAGCACATATTACATATGCCTCTTCAATTAATTGAGTGGTTCCATATGAAACATATATTAAATTTGTTTTTTCGTAATATATCAATAATGTAAATGCAGTTTCATTGGGCCGTTCAATCAAATCAGAGACCCCAACATTAATCCATACGTTAGAGGGCAATCCCTCTCTAAACAAGAAATTTTCGATGAGGTAATAATCGACTAACTGAAAATCAGTCCCAATCAGATAGAATGACAACGCTTCTGCAACTTCATTCTCAATATAAACCCCAAGTGCAGATTTCAAATCAGACTCTGGAATAGAGATATGGTTATCAATCATCAAACCTTCTCCGAAATCGCGAATAATCATTTTTGCATTTATTGAAGACATTATTTGTTCAATTGCTGAAAGTTGACTTTCACCTAATTTTATTCCTAAAATACAGGGTACAAGACAATTTCCATTATTTCTGAAAAAGGCTGTCACATTCTTGTTAATTCCCAATGTCGCAGTTTCGATAACTTTAGGAGAAGGAGAAGGAAGCGCAATTCTATTTGTTTTTGTAGGTTCAGAAATATTAGTGCCGTTAACATCTGAAGATAATGGAAGAACTCTAGAACAACTAATTACGAACAACAAAAAACCAATTAGCAAAAATGCAAGTAGAATTTTTTTCATTACACTGCACCATTCAATTTTAATTTTGTAACCAATCTACCATATTAGATTCAATCCAATCATAAAGCGCATTCCCTGCAGGTTTAGATGAAAACGAATTAAAAACCCAATTCATGAACATGTCAGCCCAATCTTCGTTGGGATTATCCCACCCTGGTACATCTTTTGAATGATATTGACACTCTCCAACATAACTATTGCACATATATCCATTAAAGGGAGCATCTTGGTATGCACCATATCGTTGTCCTAAGCCAGTTACTAATGTTCCAGTAACATCATATATTCCATCTTGACCAATTAACTGAACAGGATTATCAGTGCCAGCATATACATATCCATCTGCAGCATGCATAAATCTTTCGAAGCTATGGCCCAGTTCATGCGCTACCAAACGTGGGGTCACACGTCCCGGTTTATAACTGTTGTAACCACGGTCCGCTTGACCAAAATACTTCATATTAGAATCAAGAGAGAACTCTAACCTTCCAAAAGACTCTTGAAAGATAGTTCTTCCATCTCGACCTGTAACCCGTCTGAATTGATTTGCAATCATTTCGACCCCTCCAATTGCACCAGACAAATCACTTCCACTCCAATCTTTTTCGTCAACAATGTTGATCTTGAAATTAACCCATAATAAGGTTGCGGTGG
>QKGK01000477.1 GCA_003250455.1 Chloroflexota bacterium
TCATCCCATTCCCGCCCCAGTATGGCCGGAGGGCATCCAGATGCGCACCTTCCGCCCAGAGGATGCCAAAGCGGTTTACCTGGCGGACGATGAAGCCTTCCAGGACCATTTCGGCTATGTGCCGGAGGATGAAGAGACCGGCTTCGCCCAGTTCAGCCATCACTTCTATGAAAATGAAGATTTCGATCCCGGATTCTTTTTCCTGGCGATGGATGGCGATGAGATTGCCGGGTTCAGCCTGTGCCGCTCCAGAAGCCGTGAAGATGAAAACATGGGCTGGATCTCCTCCCTGGGGGTGCGCCGCCCGTGGCGCAAGCGCGGCCTCGGCCTGGCTTTACTGCATCACTCCTTTGGCGTCATGCAGCAGGCTGGCAGGCTGCGGGCCGGCCTGGGCGTGGACGCCGAGAACCTCACCGGCGCACTGCGCCTGTACAAGAAAGCTGGCATGCACGTGCATTACCAGTACAACCTGTACGAAAAAGAGCTGCGCCCCGGCAAGGAGCTTTCCACCGTCAGCGTGGATTCGGATTAGAATCAAGGAAAACGACGCGAAAGGAAACAATCGATGGCGATCAAAACGATCATCTGGGATGTCGGCGGCGTGCTGGAACGCACAGAAGACCCTGAGCCCCGCAGAGAACTGGCCGCCCGGCTGGGCACGGACGTGGATTCCCTCTCCGACCTGATCTTTGGCCGGACCGATGGATACCGCACCCAACTGGGCAAGATCTCCAGGACCGAACATGAGGTCAACGTGGCCCGTACCCTGGGCATCCCGCCGGAAGAAGGGGGTGCACTCTTTCGCACGTTCTTTGCCGGAGATCGTTTGGATACCGACCTGGTGGCGGCCATCCGCGCAATCAAGCCCGGTTACACTACCGCGGTACTCAGCAACTATGGCGACCGCCTGCGTGAAAAGATCACCGGGATTTGGAAAATTGGCGACGCCTTCGACCACCTGGTGATCTCCGCGGAAGTCGGCGTGATGAAGCCCGACCCGAAGATCTACCAGATCGTCCTGGAAGCTACCAGCAGCCAACCGCATGAGGCTGTCTTTATCGACGACGCGCCTGAAAACATCGCTGCCGCCCAGGCATTGGGGATGCACGCCATCCGTTTTACTTCGCCGCAGGCAGCCATCCAGCAGTTACACGCCCTGCTGGCCGAATAATCAAACACAGAAATTTAGTAAGCGCATGAAACTATATAACACACTCCAATCCCGCCTCCGCCAGCTGCGCAGCTACGACCGCTCGGTCAAGCTGTTCTTACTGGTCCCCATCCTGTTTGGGATGTACTACGCCGTAAAGGGGTTGTTCTTCAACTTCTACATCCTCGCCCTGGGATACGACAAAAGCTTCCTCGGACTGGCCAACAGCATGACCCCCGCGGCCACGCTGGTACTGGCCTTCCCGCTGGGGGTGCTCACCGACCGCATCGGCCGCAAGCGCGCCGTCTTTTCCGGGATGGTCCTGCTGGCTTTCAGCTACCTGATGTTCCTGTTGGTGCAGGACCGCACGCTCATCCTGGTGACGCTGTTTGTCTCCGGTATCGGCGAATCGCTCTACTTTGTCGCCGCTACCCCGCTTCTCACCCGCCTGACCACCCCGCAGAACCGGGTGACCGTATTCAGCCTGCGGTCGGCATTCTTTACTTTTGCCGGTGTCTTTGGCAGCTATGTGGGCGGGCAGATGCCCCTGTGGTTCGACTCCCTGCTGCACATCGAACCGGGGAGTTTTGCCAGCTACCGCGGCGTGCTGATGAGCGCCTTTGGCATCCTGCTGCTCAGCCTGATCCCGGTATCCATGATCCCGCGCGGGGTGGGTGAAACCCAGGCGACCTCGCCGGTCAAGCCGACCAACAAAACGGTTTGGGAAAGTATGCAAATTATTTTACGAAAGAAAATAATTTGGCAATTATTCTTTCCAAACTTGGCTATCGGGATGGGTGCAGCCCTGATGGTGCCATACCTCAACATCTTCCTGGTCGAGAGCTTTCATATTTCCGACCAGACCCTGGGCACGCTTTTCTCCCTCTCCGCACTGATCACCGGGGCAGGCACGCTGATCGCACCCTGGCTTTCCCGCCGCCTGGGTTCGCGCATCTACGCCCTGGTGGTAGCGCAAGGCTCCAGCCTGCTGTTCCTGCTGATGCTGGGCTTTTCTCCCTGGCTGGGATTGGCCGTGATCGGCTTTTGGGGCCGCAACGTGCTGATGAACATGGCACAGCCGCTCTATAACGCCTTTTCGATGGAACAGGTCGCCGAAAACGAGCAGGGCACGCTCAGCAGCATGCTCTCGCTTTCCTGGCAGGTCGGCGGGGCCGTCATGCCGGTCGTCTCCGGCTACATCCAGGAGCACTTTGGCTTCCCGCCCATCTTCATCACCACCAGCATCCTGTACGCCCTCTCCACGGTGATGATCTGGCGTTTCTTCAAAGACAGTGAAACCCCGCTGCCCTCCGCAGCAGCTGCGCTTTCCTAAGGAGGAGAAATGAAATCCGAGTTCCACATCCTGCTCCGGGATATCCAGGCTGCCGCCCGCATCGGCCACCCCGATTCGCTCTACGCCGCCCTGGACGGTCTCCTGGACCTGCCGCAGTTCAGCGGAAACCACCCCATCCCGGAGACCACCCTCCAGCAGATCATCCTGCCGATCGGGCGGGCATTGGCGCGGCCGCGCATCAATGCCGCCACCCTGCGCCCGCTGACCAATCATTCCCATGCAGTTTTCCGGGCGACCGCGGCTGCAGCCCTCACGCTTCAATACCTCCAGGGCATCAACGGCACCACCCTGAAAGACCTGACCGCCCTGGCGCAGGACCCGCGCGATGATGTGCGCGAAGCCATCCGCATCGCCCTTGTGCACCATCCGGAGGACGATGCTCAGATGCTGGATACGCTCTATGAGACCTGGCTGGCTTCCTCTTCCCTGCGGCTGCAAACCCTGGCGCTGGGGATCCTCCCCCAACTGCAGGAGACAGCTATCCTGGAAAAGCTGCAACAGCTCCGGGAGCTTTCCCTTGCGCCCAACCCGGAATTCAGGAAGCTCCTGGCAAACACCCTGTCGCAGCTGGCTGCCGGGCTGTACCCCAACGAGGTACTGGAACTGCTGGCAAATTGGGCTGTCCAGGCGGAACCGGACACCTGGCTGATCGGCCGCTGCCTTTCCAAATCCTGGGCTGCTGCCTACCCCCAGCAGGCCCTGGCTTTGCTGGAAACGCTGGCCGCCCATGTGGGGCCAAACAAGCAAATCCGCAAAGCCCTGCTCAATCTGTACCAGTATGGCGCACAGGCCGAAGTAATGGCGGCCGTTCAGGCCTGGAAGGGGTCAGAAAACCCGCAGCTCAGCGCGGCAGGCCGCGACGAGAAATTGATCACAAAACTATAAGGAATCCCGATGGACAAGAAGAACATCCCCCAAAAACTGGAAGACGGCCTGGTGCTGCGCAGCGCAACCCCGGACGATGTGGAAGCGATAGCCCAGTTCAACGGCATCATGCACGTGGACCCCGGGGAAGATTTTGTAGAACATATTGCCCTGTGGACGCGCGACCTGGGCAATGGTAAACACCCGACTGCCCAGGCAAGCGACTTCACCGTGGTGGAAGACACCAGCACTGGCAAGATCGTCTCCACCCTGTGCCTGATCGGCCAGACCTGGGCTTACGAAGGCATCGAGTTCCCGGTAGGCCGCCCGGAACTGGTCGGCACCCTGGAAGAATACCGCCGCCGCGGCCTGATCCGCAAGCAGTTCGAGGTCGTTCACCAATGGAGCGCCGAACGCGGCCAGGTCTTGCAGTTCATCACCGGCATCCCCTGGTACTACCGCCAGTTCGGCTACGAGATGGCCGTCAACCTTGGGCGGTCAGCGGCAGGGGTATCCTGCCAATATCCCGGATCTGAAAAAGGACGAGGAAGAGCCTTTCAGCTTCCGCCAGGCAGAAGAAAAAGACCTGCCTTTCATCGCGGACCTGTACCGGAAATCCTGCCGCCGCCATTTGCTCTCCTGCGTGCGGGATGCCGACACCTGGCTGTACGAGCTGAAAACCCGCACCCCCCATTCCAGCTATACCTGGGATATGTGGATGATCGAATCACCGGAAGGCGAAAGCGTTGGCTATTTGTTCACCGTCCCCACAATCTACGGAGGAAAGGTTTATCTCCGCACCGTGGAAGTGGCAGAAGGGATTTCCTGGTTCGAGCTCGCCCACCCGCTGCTGCGGCAAATCCGCAAGATCGGAGAGTCTTACGTTGAAAAAGGCTGGGTGGAAGGAGACAATAAAGAATTCACCGGCTACTCCTTCGACCTGGGCGCAGACCACCCGCTCTACCACATGATCCCCAACCGCCTGCCGCTCAAGTTCGACCCTTACGCCTACTACATCCGCGTCCCCGACCTGCCGGGCTTTCTCAAGCTGATCTCTCCTGTACTGGAAGAGCGCCTGGCGCAGTCCTACATGGTGGGGCACACCGGCGAGCTGACCCTCAATTTTTTCCGAGGCGGGCTCAGGATGGACTTTGAAAAAGGCAAGATCAAGGAGATCACCCCCTGGCAGATAAAAGTCGGGGAACGGCCCTCCGCCCACTTCCCGGACCTGACCTTCCTGCAGCTGGTGTTTGGCTACCGTGACGTCCAGGCGCTGGAAGACGCTTTTCCAGACCTGTATTATCCCAAGGAAGGCACCAAGCCGCTGCTGAAGATATTGTTCCCGCGCAAGCCTTCCAGAGTGTTGGATCTCGGCTGATCTCAGCATCGCCGGAGGATCCGGCAATGCCAAATGAGCAGGCACAGCTTGTTTGGCCAAGCACAAGGAAAAAAAGATGTGTTTCATCAAAAAGAAAATCACCCATGATGATGTTTACTGGCGCGCGCGTACCTTTCTGCGCCAGGTGTATATCCTGAATGACTGCAAACCGCTCAGTTGGCCTGCCATGCGGCTGGATTACTGGAGATACCACGTTACCGCCATCGACAACCATAAAAAAGAGGCTGCCCCCATCCTGTGGGAAACCACGGAAGGGGAGATCGTCGCCGCCATCTTCCCGGAAGGTCCCGGCCATGCCCATCTGCAGTATCACCCGGATCACTACTCCGCTGAACTGGTGGAGGAGATGGTGGCCGAAGCCGAAACCGGCTTTTACCGGATCACAGATAAAGGGACAAAACGCCTGATCGTCTGGTGCCACGATGATGACACCCTGCGCCAGACCGTGCTTACCCGACACGGCTTTGCCCGCGGCGATAACTGGGAATGGGACGAACGTCAGCGCGCCCGCAATCTGGTAGACCAGCCTTTGCCGGAGTTCCCCACCGCGCAAGGCTACACGATCCGCTCGCTGGGCGGGATGGAAGAAATCCCCTCCCGCAGTTGGGCTTCGTGGCGCGCCTTCCACCCGGATGCGCCGGACGAGGACTACGAAGGTTGGGACTGGTATCCAAACAACATCCAGACCCAGCCCATGTACCGGCGGGACCTGGATATCGTCGCCATCGCCCCGGACGGAGAGGTGGCCGCCTTTACCACCCTGTGGTACGACGACGTCACCCGCGCCGGCTACTTCGAACCGGTGGGCACCGTCCCGGAACACCAGCGCAAAGGGCTGGCAAAATCCGTGATCTGTGAAGGGATGCGCCGGATCAAAGCGATGGGCGCGGTCAGCATTAACATCAGCGGACACTCCATCCCGGCCAATAAAGTTTATGCCGCCGTTGCCTCCGAAGACTGCCTGGTATATGCCCCGTGGATCAAGGAGTGGGCCGACGAATAATGCTGCCCGCTTTCACCACCGGATAAGCCTATGGAAACCCAAGAAACGCCCCAGACCAAGCCGCGCCTGATCACCCCGATCCTGGCCTGGTTCCTGGTCACCATGATCCTGGCGAACGCCTCCGCACGGATGATCTTTGTGCTGCTCCCCATCTACATGCGGGACGAATTAGGCGCGTCCATCAGCCAGGTGGGTCTGGCCTTCACCATCTCCGGCATCCTGCCACTGATACTGCAAATCTTTGGCGGTTGGATGTCGGATACCGTCGGTCGCCTGCGCACCATCGCTATTGGCTCGGTGGTCTCGGTGTTCGGCTACATCTGTTTTGCCGTCGCTCCCACCTGGCAGTGGATCATCGTCGCACTGCTGCTGGACAACGTCTCTTCTTCCCTGGTAGGACCGAGCTTCGGCGCTTTTATCGCCGATCAATCCTCCGAAGAGAACCGCACAAAAGTGTTCGGTACGGTCAACGGCATCTATCAGGTCGTCGGGATCATCGGGCCGCTGCTGGGCGGATTTATCGCCTATCACTACGGCTACCAACTGCTGCTGAACATCGGGGCAACCGGCTATACACTGGCCGCCGTCGGGCGGGTCTGGATGGCCGTCTCGCCGCGCTTCAAAAACATCAAACAAGTCAAATCCGAAGAACAACTGACCTTTTCCGGGTTCAAACTCTCACTCAAGACGATGCTGGCGATGATACTCAGCGGCGGCATCCTCACCTGGATGTTCATCACGGATGGCGTGCGGGATATGAGCATCATGATGATCGACCGGCTGGAACCGCTTTACTTCCTGGATATCGGCGGGATGAACGAACAACAGATCGGGCAGATATCCTCGATCTTCAACATCGCCATGGCCTTATTGATGGTCCCGGCTGGATGGCTGGGCGCTAAGATCGGCGAACGCAAAGCGATCTTTTCAGGCATTCTGGTACAGTTTCTCGGTTATGTCATCTTCCTCCTGGCGGACGGGTACACCAACTTTGCCCTTTCCTGGTTTACGCTGGGCGTCGGCTTTGCATTGGTGGGTCCATCCTACGACTCGCTGATCTCAAAAGCCGTCCCGGAGCAAAACCGCGGCCTGGCTTACGGCCTATTCTGGACCAGTCTCAGTTTGCTATCACTGCCTTCGCCATATCTGGGCGGGGTGCTCTGGGATAAAGTCTCTCCACAAGCGCCTTTCCAGATCACCGCGGTGGTGATATTGCTCTCAGCGATCCCGGTGTGGTTCAAGTTCCGCCTGCCGGATAAGCAGCCCCCTGGCAAGCCTTCCCTGGAGCCGGCGGCCGAATAATCGACAAGAAAATTGAAATCTTATGGAAACGAAAGAAAACACACAAAAAATAAAACTCCTCAGCCCCGTGCTGATCTGGTTCATGGTCGCCATGGTGCTGGCCAATACCGCCGGTTCCATGATGGGGATGATGCTGCCGTTGTTCGTCTCCGATCTGGGGGCCAGCGTAGGGCAGGTCGGGCTGGTCTTCACCCTGGCAAACATTGTCCCGCTGGTCTTGCAGGTCTTTGGTGGCTGGTTCTCCGACAACTACGGGCGTCTGCGCGCCGTGGCCATTGGCAGCATTGGCGGGGTAGCCGGGCACATCCTGATCGCCTTTGCC
>QKGK01000152.1 GCA_003250455.1 Chloroflexota bacterium
ACCCTTGCCGCTGGTCCCAGCGACATGAATGGACGGGAAAGTCCGTTCAGGGTTGCCGCAAAAGTCCAAAAACTGCTGGGTGCGGATGATTTGGTCTTCAAATTCCATTTGACGCACTTCCATGGACTTTTCCTGGAAGTACCGCTCCCCCTTTGGATCGGTGATCAGGGTAAACAGCCATTTTTCAGCCTGCCGGAAGGCTTGCACAGCCTGAGAAATCGGGTCGGGAGGTTTCTGGTCATTGGTCATGCCGACCATTATAAGCCGAACCCGGTTCGCTCACAATGAAATGTCGCCCGGGTATCCCAGGGAAATCTTCCAATAAAAAAACTGAGGGGCGAGCCCTCAGTTTTTCTCATTAGCATAAAATTTCCTTACGGTGTGGGAGTCAACGTGTAAAACGGCGGAGCGGTAGAAGCCGGGCTGGTGAACTCTGGTGTCGGATTTCCCGGCACCACAATGCGCACTTCCAGCGGCGTATCCTGGTTGGCTCCCCCGCCAAAGGAATTGCCATTGTCACCTTGCAGCAGCCATGTCCCGGAATAGGTGCCGGGCTGTGGGTTGCTCCACAATCGGATCGTCAGGGTCACGAACTGTCCCGGTGCAACAGAAACATTCGCTCCCAGGGGCAGTGGAGATTCGCCGCCCAGCTGGAACCCGCCTTCATAGACCAGCGCATATTCCCCATTCCAGGTGCAGGTACCCGTATTCTGCACCTCCCAGCTTTTATAGAACACTGTGGACGGGTCAACCACTGACCCCAACGGATAGGTGACATGCGCCACAAAGCGGAAAGACAGGCAAGGTACCGGGGTTGCTGAGGCTGACGGGTTGGGGGTGCTGGTCACTTCCGGGGTATTGGTCACCGTCGGAGCAGTCGTATTGGTCGGCGTGGCCGTACCGGTTTCAATTGCCGCAATCGTCTTGGCCAATGCCGTCAGCTGAGAGGAAGGTAAGGTCGCGGTTGAATTGGCCGCGTCAGTGGGTTGTGATTCATCGGTGGCAGAAGGCTGCAGGGTAAAAGTTGGGGTTGCTGTAGCATCCGCCATGTCGGCGGTAGCCAGCGCATCCAAAGAAGCCTGGATGGATGTCGCCAGCGCGTCGGGGTCAATCGCATCGGCATCCGCGCCTCCGCCTGCGCCATCAGCCCCGGCAGCCTCTGCCGCCATCTGCGTTCCCAGCGCCAGACGCTGCTCCAGCGGACCGCAAGCCGAGAGAAGCAACACCAGCACCAATAAGGAGTACCACACCCATCGGTTTTTTCGCTTATCCATACCAAACTCCATCGGGTATTGGAGGATAAAAAATCCTCCGTTGACTAAAATCAACTATACAAGAAGTTCCCCATCCACGCAACCAGAGAGGTGTAAAAAAATTAGCCACCTGACAGTTTTATTCATGTGATGCTAAGAATTATTCCTGGATTAATGTCGGCTATTTTTAAAGGTAAATAGAAGGCACTAATCCGGAGGGCATCATTTTTGGGAACTTTACCCAGCTGGTTTCGTGTCATTCCCGCGCAGGAGGGAATCCATACTTAGCACCTTTTTTGTGGATTCCCGCCAAAAGCGTGCGGGAATGACACGAGTAAAATTATTTTCGCAAACTGTCAGGTGGCTAGAAAAAAATAAAATGGTTTGGGACTCCAAACCACTTTATGATTCGATCAAATCGATGCCAGACTTGTATAACTGGCTGCAAAATAATTTAAATATGCCAAGGATTACTTATATTGGCTCAATTCATGCTGGAGAACGGATTTTTGGTCCGCTGAGAGCCCAGCGAGTTCCGTCAGGTCCGGGCCATCATACTCCAAGAAACGCGCAGCCCGGCTGTCACCAATATACTTCAACCCGGCATTAATGATCCACTGCCAGCCATTCTCACCCAGCAATGCAGCAGCTTTATAAAACAAATTGATCAGGTCCTGGTTCACCAGCCCTGGATAGGTGGGACAGGTTTCAGTAGGCGCTTCATCATCTTCTGTAGGCACTGAATCTACCGGAACTCCCACCTCTTCATCGGGAGTATCCACCGGTTCTGATTCAATTGGTGCAACGACCTCTTCTATGGGCGTCCAATCACCCAGGTCAACCTCCAACAAATCCGCAATCGAGATGCGCTGTGCATTGGTGAGCCCCGGCAGTTCTTCGATGCGCGGCCCGGCGTACACCGAAAGCCGGTCTTCCACCAGCCCAGACAGCCCGGCTGCCTCGATCATTTCCCGACCGTTATCGTCCAGCTTGATGGCCGTCAGGTAAAAGGCGTTGATCACATCCTGATTATTGGTTCCCTTCCCATAAGTCGGGGGCACCGGTTCTTCAACCGGAATCTCTTCCTCAGGTTCAGTGGGCACTTCCACGTCCGGCGTTTCGTCCACCGGGGATTCTTCTCCCGGCTGTGGTTCAGGTTCCGGCTCGGGTTCGGGTACTTCTTCAACCGGGAGTTCAACTTCGGGTTCTTCGGTCTCATAGATCCCCAACGCGGCAATCACGGCCTCTTTCTGCGCCTGGGTCAGCCCCGGCAGGTTCTCAATTACCGGCCCTTCGTAAAGCGCGTCACGGTCGTTGGTAAGGTAGGTCAGCCCCGCCTTGGTGATCAGCTTCCACCCGCCGGTATCTTCCAGCGTAGCAGCGTAGTAGAACGCATTGATCAAATCCTGGTGCGTAATGCGATATACGGAAGAATTTTTCCCCACATACGTCTCCAGCAGTTCGCTCAGTTTTTTCTGTTCGTCTTCTTCCAAATCCAGCTCAGCGACGGCTGGACCGTCATAGGGACGCAGGCTGTTGGAAACCGGGTCAACCAGGTATTTTAATTCAGTCCTTGCCACAACTTCATCTGAGGAAATCTTCAGCGCATCGGCGGTATCGATCAAAGCTGCCATCATGTCCCCGTTGGTCACTTCCGGGGGCAGATCAGCCCTTTCCTGATATCCAACCCAGTTGTACAGATCGTGCAGGTTGGAGCGAAACAGGTTCAGATCCACACAGGCCATTTCATCCCGTATCCCCGGAACAACGCCTTTTCCTGTGGTCTGCCAAACTGTCCAACCCCGCCCGCCCCAGTTATTGGCCGGGATACGGGGAGTTTGCACGTTATATGCGGCAATCCACAGCGGATACTCAACAAACTGATCGGTGTTCCCCAAATAGTCGAACCAGCTGTAAAAACCGGTGTAGATCATCGGTTTACGCCCGGTCTCTGCTTCCACAGCCTCCAGCCAAACCCCCACCCGGCGCACCCGCTCTTCCACTTTTAGCAAGCTCCATTCCTGGCGAACAAAGTCAGGTGATGCTTCAATATCGACCACCGGCGGCAGGTCCATGCTGCGCAGTGTCTGTCCTGCAATTCTTAAATATAACTTCGCCTGGGCTTCGGGGTCTACCTTTGGGCGGAAGAAATGGTACGCCCCCCGCAAGATATCCAATCGACGGGTACGCGTCCAGTTATAATCAAAGCGTGGATCAACAAAATTATCCCCTTCAGTCGCTTTGATGATCGCATAGCTCACGCCGGCGTTCTTTACCTTGACCCAATCAATCCGTTTTTGATAATGGCTGACATCAATGCCAGATGCGTTAGTGACCATGGAGTACCTTCTCTACCTTTGTGGAATACGTGAATATCAGGGTGCAGGTTTAGTGCCAGCTCGACCAATCTCATATTTTGTTGGATAGAATTAGACGGGACTTTTGGGTATGATTAATAGAAATGAACCCACCTGGTTTTTGCAAGGAATTTAGGAGAGCAAACATGAGCTTTTTTGGAAATATCATCTGGATGATCTTTGGCGGTTTTTTGGCCGGGATAGGCTATCTGCTGGGTGGATTGCTGATCTGCCTGACCATCATCG
>QKGK01000014.1 GCA_003250455.1 Chloroflexota bacterium
GGCAGAAAGCAGCGCCACCACGATCGTTGGCGGCGGTGATTCTGCTGCCGCGGTCAACCAATCCGGTCTGGCCGATAAGATCACCCATATCTCTACCGGAGGCGGGGCGTCCCTGGAAATGCTGGAAGGCAAAGTGCTGCCCGGTCTGGCGGCATTGGATGACGCTGAGTAGGAAGATTTTGTGATGCCGTGAAATCCCGGCCTGGTGATTTTCACGATTTAGTTGAAGGAAACTGATCATAAAATTGACCATCTCAATGGTCAATTTTATTGAGCGGTGAAAGGTGAATAAAATGCGAGTTCCATTGGTTGCAGGTAACTGGAAAATGAACAAGTCCGCCGCTGAAGCACGCCAGCTGGTGGAAGAAATGCTCCCCGGTCTGGAAGCAGTCAGCTCGGTGGAAAACCTGATCTGCCCGCCATTCCTGTCTGTTCCGGCAGTAGCCGAATTGCTGAAGGACAGCACGGTGGCTCTGGGCGCACAGAATGTTTATTGGGAGGAGAAAGGCGCGTTTACCGCCGAGGTTTCTCCGTCCATGGTAGCCGAGTTTTGCACCTATGTGATCATCGGCCACTCTGAACGACGGGCATACTTTGGCGAGACGGACGAGACCGTCAATAAGCGGGTGAAAGCGGCCCTGGCTCATGGATTGATCCCGGTGGTGTGTGTGCGTTGGGGAAACACTGGAGCAGAACGAAGCCGGGGAGACCAGCGAAGTGGTCCTTCGCCAGATGAAGGGCGGTCTGGCCGACCTCTCGATTGAATCGGCTGACCAGCTGGTGGTAGCCTATGAACCGGTGTGGGCGATCGGTACTGGTAAAGCTGCTTACCCGGAAGATGCCTCCCGCGTGATGGGTAAAGTGATCCGCCCGGCATTGGCAGACCTGTTCGGCAGCGAAATCGCCGAGGGTGTGCGCTTGCTGTATGGCGGTTCGGTCAAGCCTGGCAACGCCGCCGATTTCTTCAAAGAAGAAGCGGTAGACGGCGCATTGGTTGGCGGTGCCAGCCTGACGGCAGCCGATTTTATTGGCATTACCCAGGCTGCGGCAGGGTAAACAGGCCGTTCTCGAAAAACAAATTAGGCGCGGCAGTGATCGCTTTCTGCCGCGCCTTTCTGTTGAGACGGTGTTAAACCCTTTGCAAATCTCAATTTAGGGGTAACCCATGTTCGTGGAGCAGATCATCTGGTTTGTGGTAACCCTGGGGGCCTTAGCCTGGCTTCAACCGCGCCTGCATACAGAGATCCAGCGCATCTTTTTGCTGATGACGCGCAGCTCCAAAGCTGCGCTGATGCTGTTTGCATTGGTATTCCTGCCGGGGGTGTTTCTGCATGAGCTCAGCCATTTTCTGGCGGCAAAACTGCTGCGGGTGAGGACGGGACGTTTTTCGATTTTTCCCAGGGAAATGGGCAATCAGCGCTTGCAAATGGGGTTTGTGGAAGTGGCGGCCAGCGACCCGGTACGCGAAAGCCTGATTGGGGCAGCGCCGCTCCTGACCGGCAGCGCTTTTGTGGCCTATGTAGGGTTCAGCCGTTTGGGAATGAATGCATTGGTCTCTTCGGTCTATTTGGGTCTGGGGGAATGGGTTACGGCTTTTTCTGATCTGTTCCGGCAGCCGGATGTGTGGCTGTGGCTGTATCTGGCGGTGACGGTTTCCAGTACGATGTTCCCCTCTGCCTCCGACCGCCGTCCCTGGCTGAAAGTGGGGATTGGCTTGGCCATTATTTTGGGGGTGGTGCTCATCCTGGGAGCTGGGGTCTGGCTGCTGGACTTGATCCTGCCGGGGCTGACGCGTGGGCTTACTGCGGCTGCCATGGTGTTTGGCATTTCAGCGGGGATGCATGTGTTCTTGCTACTGCCGCTGGCGCTGGTGCGGATGCTGCTCACGGTCCTTTTTGCCAGGGGATGATCCGCCGGTTGGGGGATCGATGAAGCCGGGAGAAATTATTCTTCCTTGTAAATGCAATGATCAAGCCCGGGGGTGTTTTTGGCTTTGTACATGGCGGCATCTGCTTTTTGGATCAGCACATCATAGGTATCGCCATGTGTGGGGAAGATAGCCCCACCCACACTGACACTTACCGAAATAACATTCCCCGCAATTTCATAATCGGTGTGCAATATCTGGTAAATCTTTTTAGCCACCAATTCAACATGGGAATCCCGGTTGATCTGTTCGGCAACCAGGGTGAACTCATCGCCGGAAATGCGGGATACGGTATCGTGTTTACGCAGGTTGTTGGTTAATTTTTTGGCAATGATCTTCAAAAGTTCATCGCCGATCTGGTGTCCATAGGTGTCATTGACCTCTTTGAAGTTGTCAATATCCAGGAAAAAGACGGCCAGCTTTTGTTGGTTGCGTTTGGCAAATTCAAGGGCGTGTTCCATGATCTCCCGAAACATGATCCGGTTGGGCAGTTTGGTAAGGGGATCGTGGGTGGCCAGGTACCGAATGCGGTTTTCGTTTTGCTTCCGTTCGTCGATATTGAAAATGGTGGCAAAGATCATCACTGTGCCGT
Organism: Chloroflexota bacterium; assembly: GCA_003250455.1. GTDB lineage: Bacteria > Chloroflexota > Anaerolineae > Anaerolineales > UBA11579 > UBA11579. The sequence goes on from QKGK01000014.1 coordinate 2,520, forward strand.
CGGTCTGGTAGGTAACATGGATGTTGTCATGCACCCAAATGGAATGCCCGTTTGCATGCACGATGCGGTATTCGATCTCCATACTTTCCCCGCTGAGTATTTTCTTTTGGTTATGCAGGTAGGTGGGTTTATCTTCCGGGTGGACGATAGACTGCCAAAAATCCCAGTCGTCAATGAATTTGTTGCGGGAATATCCGGTAAGGGTTTCGATATTGTTGGAAAAGAATTTGTTTTTGTACCCGGCGGTGGGTGAGTATTCCACCATATAGAAATGGGCGTTGACCGAATTTATCAGGCGTGTAAAGCGTTCATTGCTTTCCCGGAGCTTCTCTGTCGCTTCCCGGTAAGCGGTGATATCCTGTTTGATGGCGATGTAGTTCACGATTTGATCGTCTTCATCCAGGACGGGGGTGATGGTCATATCTTCAATGTATAGGGAGCCATCTTTACGCCTGTTAACCACTTCGCCGCGCCAGACATTTCCGGATGCGATCCGCCCCCACATATCGGAATAGAATTCCTGGGAATGTTTGCCAGATCTGAGAATGCTGGTTTTATTGCCCAGCAGTTCGCTGCTTTTATAGCCCGTCAGCAAGGTGACAGCTTTATTAACCCAAATGATGATGCCGCTGGAATTGGTGATGATGATCCCATTGGCGGCAGATTCCAGCGCCATTTGCTGAACTTTGGATAGGTTTTGTGTGATGGTTTCCTTGTTTGTTTCAGCCATAGGTTAGGTTGCTTTCGTTCAAGAGGCAGAAAAGAATTAAAATTTTTCTACTACCCACTCAACATGAAAATAAAGGGCAAATCTCCTCAAGATAAAAGATGGTGTAATTGAATCATTATATTATGAAAGGGGTGGTTTGTGCATGGTTGGAGATGGTCAGGCGGCATCCTGCAGCTGATGGATTGCGCTGTGGACAACAGAGGCACTGTGATGCAGCGCTTTCTCCTCTTTCGGGGTGAGCGGCATTTGCAAAGTGTTGAGGATCCCGGCACCGCCAACCAGGTGGGGCAGGGAGATGGTCACATGGTCCAAGCCGGCAAAATCCTGCAGAGGCGTGCATACGGACAGCAAGGCGCGCTGGTCTCCCAGAATCACTTCTACGATCTTGGCGATGGCGCTGCCCACGCCGTAATATGTAGCCCCTTTCCCTTCGATGATCTGGTAAGCCGCTTTGCGGACTTGTTCTTCAATTTCCTTTTTGTCTTCATCCTCCAGGCAAAGGTCCCACTGGTGGCAGAATTCTTCGATCGGAATTACCCCTACGGTGATCTGCGACCAGGGGATCATCTCGGAATCGCCGTGTTCGCCCAATACATAGGCATGTACATGGATGGCATCAATGTCCAGTTTGCGGGCCAATAGGGAGCGCAGACGGGCGGTATCCAGGGTGGTGCCCGAGCCCAACACGCGGTGAGAAGGAACGCCAAACTCCGAGGCAACATCTGCAGCCAGATGGGTCATCACATCCACCGGGTTGGAAGCAATTAACAAGATGCTGTCGGGGGCATGTTCCAGTACCGCGGGGATCACACCCCGGAAAACCTGCTGGTTCCTTTTCAGGAGGTCCAGACGGGTTTCTCCCGGCTTTTGGCTGACCCCGGCACAGATGACCACAACTTTGGCATTCTTCAGATCTGCATATTCCCCTGCGTGGATGTTCAGCGGATTGGCGAAAGGGACGGCATGAAGGATATCCTGCGCTTCCGCTTCAGCGCGTTTTTTGTTCAGGTCCACCAGGACAATTTCGCGACCCACCCCCCGCATCACCATGGCATACGCGGCGGTTGATCCCACCAACCCCGTACCAACAATTCCAACTTTCATTTTTTACTCCTAACCAA
>QKGK01000173.1 GCA_003250455.1 Chloroflexota bacterium
GCGGAACCGCAGTACGGTTATTCCCTGATCAAGCAGCTTTCGGAAAAGCAGTTCGATGTTGACCAGGGAACCCTTTACCCCCTGCTGCGCCGCCTGGAAGAGCGCGGCCTGATCGGGAGTGACTGGGTGGTGGACGAGCCCCGTCCGAGGAAGTATTACCAGATCAACCCCACCGGAGAGCAGATCCTCTCCGATCTGAAGAAGGAATGGGACGACCTGGTAGCGGTGTTAGAAGGAGTACTATCATGAGTAGTGAAAAAAATGAGGCGACTGTTTTATTTACCCAATATGCGGAAGAGGTCGGGCGCTACCTGCCCCGCCGCAAGCGCAAAGATATCCAGATGGAGATCCTGTCGCTGCTGGAAGATGCGCTGGAAGACCAGAGCGCGTCTGTGGACCGGGCGCCGGATGAAGAAATGGCAATTGAAGTGCTGAAGACTTTTGGCCCGCCAATTACTTTTGCCGAGAACTATCACCAAAACCGTACGCTGATCGGGCCAACGTTCTTTCCACTTTTCCAATATGCCCTGTATGTGGTTATGGCCGTGTTCGTCCTGCAGTTTGTGATTGGGCTGTTCCTGCCTTTGAACGGAAAATCGCCCGACCTGCTGGGTACGTTGGATGGGTTCATTGACAAAGGCTTCCAGTACTTTGGCGTGCTGGTGTTTATCTTCGCCCTGCTGGAGCGAACCCTGGAGCGGACCGTTCCGGAAAGCTGGACGCGCTGGCCTTTCCGGGAAATGCAGCGCACCTGGGACCCGGCCGGGCTCAAGCCAGATAAGCGCAAGCTGGCCGTCCGTCCCGGAGGGCTGTGGTTTGAGGTGTTCTTTTTGACCGGGGCAATCGTGCTGTTTGCGGTTTTCCCCCATTGGGTAGGGTTCGGCAATAACCGGGAGGGCGTCTGGGGGTTCGTCCCGGTGCTCTCTGAGGCGTTTGGGACTTACCTGCCGTGGCTACTGGGCTACTTTTTGGTCAAGATCGTATTCAATGTAGCGCTGTCCCGGCAGGCCTTTTGGGACCAGCGGATGCGCCTGGTGGCGATGGGGGTCAAGGTGTATGCATTGATCCTGCTGGTGGCCTTTCTGACCGGCCCGGATGTGTTCGGCCTCAACGCGGCATACCTCGCCATGCATGCCTCGCCAACGGAGATGGTGAACTGGTTTGCGAGCACGGTGCAGGACTGGAATGCCGGGTTCCGCATTTACGTGACCTTTATGTTTTTTGTCCAGTTGATCGGGCTGTTGCGGCTGGCGTTCAAAGCTATATTGGGCAGGGAAGTTGCCACATTCCGGCCCAGGTAAATTCAATCGACTGCAAGCAAAAATCCGCTCAGATTTTGGGCGGATTTTTTGTTTGGGATATAATCAGCTATCCCAAATTGAGAGGTCTTACCATGTCTGAAAACCCTTATGCCATTCTATTCGAACCGGTCCAGATCGGCCCGGTGACTGCGCCCAACCGCTTCTACCAGGTGCCGCACTGCAACGGGATGGGCTATCGCCTGCCGCAAAGCCTGGCAGCGATGCGCGGCGTCAAGGCGGAGGGCGGCTGGGGGGTGGTGTGCACCGAGGAGACCGAGATCCACTACACCAGCGACCTTTCCCCCAGCATGGAAGGCCGCCTGTGGGACGACGGTGATATCCCCAATATGGCCCGGATGACCGAGGCGGTGCATGCGCATGGCGCGCTGGCCGGGGTCGAGCTGGTGTACAGCGGACAGCACGCCCGCAACTTCAACACGCGGGCGGTGGCCTTCGGGGTGGACTCGTTCAGCGTGCCGGAGTACTTCCCGGCGCAGACCCGCATGGCGGACAAGGAAGACCTGCGCACCCTGCGCCGCTGGCACCGCAATGCGGCTATCCGGGCCAAGCAGGCCGGGTTCGACATCATCTATACCTACGCGGCGCACCGTCTCTCGCTGCCGATGTTCATGCTGCTGAGCCGCTATAACACGCGCACGGACGAGTACGGCGGCAGCCTGCAGAACCGGGTGCGCTTTCTGCGCGAGCTGCTGGAAGACACGCTGGAGGCAGTCGGCGATACCTGTGCCGTGGCGCTGCGCCTGGCGGTGGATGAGCTGCTCGGTGAGGACGGGCTGACACGCGACGGCGAGGGCAAGGAGATCGTGGCGATGCTGGCGGAACTGCCCGACCTGTGGGACGTGAATGTGAGCGACTGGAGCAACGACTCCGGGCCGTCGCGCTTTATGAAAGAAGGCTATCAGGAGCAGTATATCTCGTTCGTCAAGGGACTGACCAGTAAGCCGGTGGTGGGCGTGGGGCGCTACACCTCGCCTGAGGCGATGGTCTCGGCGGTGCAGCAGGGTGTGATGGACCTGATCGGGTCGGCGCGCCCCTCGATTGCCGATCCCTTCCTGCCTGAAAAGATCCGCACCGGGCAGGTGGAAGATATCCGCGAGTGCATCGGCTGCAACATCTGCGCCAGCGCCGATAACGTAGGGGTGCCGATCCGCTGCACGCAGAACCCGACGATGGGCGAAGAATGGCGGCGCAGCTGGCACCCGGAACGCATCCCGGCGGCAAAGAAGGCTGAGAAAGCGGTGCTGGTGGTGGGGGGCGGCCCGGCGGGGCTGGAATGTGCGCGGGCACTGGGCCAGCGCGGCTACCAGGTGACTTTGACAGAAGCCCGGCGTGAGCTGGGCGGGCGCGTGCAGCTGGAGGCGGATTTGCCCGGCCTGCAGGAGTGGCGGCGGGTGGCCGACTGGCGGCTGACCCAGATCGAGAAGCTGCCCAACGTGGAGGTCTACCCCGGCAGCGAGATGACCGCCGAAGATGTGCGTGAGGCTGGGTTCGAGGATGTGATCGTGGCGACCGGCGCCCGCTGGCGGCGGGACGGCGTGGGGCGCAGCCTGCGCAGCCCGATTCCGGGGCATGCGTGGAAAGAGGTGTACACCCCGGACGACCTGATGGCTGGCGCAGATAGGGAAGTTGCGGGCGTAAATAGGGAAGTTGCAGGCAGGTTACCCCAAGGCCGGGTGGTGGTCTTCGATGACGACCATTACTACATGGGCAGCGTGCTGGCAGAACTGCTGGTGGGGGCGGGCTGCGAGGTCACGCTGGTGACGCCTGCGCCGCAGATTGCCCTGTGGTCGCAGTATACGCTGGAGCAGCCGCACATCCTGCGGCGGATGAAGCAGTTGGGCGTTACCATGCTCCCTAACACCACCCTGGCAGAGATCGAGCCGGGGGCAGTGCGCCTGCATAATACCTTACACGCCAAGGATACCGGCTGGATGTGCGACGGGGTCGTGCTGGTCACCAACCGGATCTCCAACGACGGGCTGTACCGGGATCTGCGCGGCGAGGTGGGCACGACCTTCAATTCGCTGCGGGTGATCGGGGATGCCGAAGCGCCCAATATCATCGCCCAGGCGGTTTTCTCCGGGCACCTGGCGGCGCAGGAGTTTGAAGAGGATGTAACCGGGGATGCGCCTAACTTCCGGCGGGAGTGAGCGGAGATAAGCGATAAAACCTAAAATACTCTTAGCCACCTGATAGTTTCATTTATGTGATGCTAAAGAATTATTCCTGGATTATTGTCGGCTATTTTTATAGATAAATAGAAGTCACAAATCTGGAGAGCAGCACTTTTGGGAACTTTACATAGCCATTTTCGTGTCATTCCCGCGCAGGCGGGAATCCATACTTAGCACTTTTGTTGTGGATTCCCGCTAAAAGCGTGCGGGAATGACACGAGGAAAATAATTTCCGCAAACTGTCAGGTGGCTAGAAATACTCTAACCTTCTTATTAATTTTCGCCAATGAGTTTTGTCTATAATGAGATTGCTGTACTCTGACGGGACCGGACCGAAAAAATCGGCCCCGCCAATTAACATTATGCTGCGCATGCAGGATCGGTAAACTGTTATGGACGATAAAACCCGTTGGCAAAATCTTTTCAGGGAATTCTGGGGGAATAAGAAGCGTTTACTGCTGGTGCTGTTGTGGGTGACCCTCAGCATCGGCAGTGTGGGGATTGCTGCCAACAGCATCTATTTGATCACAACAGACCTATATAACCAATTTGCCGGGGGAAACCCGGCCAGCGTTTCGCTGGATCTATCTCCTTTTGATGAAAGCCTGGTGGAAGCAGTCTCGGCGGACCAAACAGTGGAAAGCGCCGCCCCCCGCCGGTTGATGATCACTTCGCTGGCAGATGACCCGTCCTCTGCGCTGCAACTGGAAGCCGTGCCGGATTTTGAACATGTGCGCGTCAGCCAGCCGCTGGTGGTTGCCCAGCGCTACGCGGTCCAGTATGCCGACATCGCCCTGGAAGCCGAGACGGCTGCCGCCATGGAAAAGCAAGTGGGCGACCTGGTGTTGGTGCAGATGGAAAGCGGGAAGATATTCTCGCTCAAAGTGCAGGCCATCGTGCAGGATATGTACGAGCTGCCCACCTCTCATACAGGGACGCTGCGTGGCTATATCAATGTGGAGACGCTCAGCCTGCTGGGCGAGCCGCTGCTGTTCAACCGGCTGGACGTGGTCCTCAAGGATGCTCACAACGACGCAGGTGCGGCATTGCAGGCCGTCGATGCGCTAGTGCAGAAGGTCCTTGAACCTGCCGGTGTGACAGTGATCGGGATGCAGGTTCCGGGCGGCGCTGCTGCCCCGGGCCAACATTGGGCCCAGCCGCAGATCACGGCTGTGTTACTCGTTCTGCTGGTAGTCAGTCTGCTGACGGTGGCGGGCAGCGTGTGGACGGTGGTGCACACCGTCCGGGTGGTCCTCCCCCGCCAGATCAGTCAAATTGAGGCTGCCCCGGCGCTGCGGGAAGACCCGTTCCAGAAATTTCTCCTGGAGCTGTTCGTTTTCAGCCTGGTGGGGTGGGTACTGGCGATCCTGTTCGGGATGGGGGGATCGTATGGTCTGGCGCAG
>QKGK01000198.1 GCA_003250455.1 Chloroflexota bacterium
ATGGCGCTCGACCTGGGCGATCAAAGCGTCAAACCGGTGCAGATCGACCTCCAAAGCGGCATCCGGGTTGAGCCGGACGGTCTGCCGGTTAGACAGGAGCAGGTCTGGGAACATCTGGCGCAAGCGGTAGAGTACCTGGCGCAGGTTGACCTGGGCGGAGGGTAGGGGCATATCGGGCCAGAGCAGGGTCATCAGAACCTCGCGGCGGTGAGTCTGCTTATGCTCAACCGCCAGATAAACCAGCAAAGCCTGGGCCTTGTTGGTCCGGAAGGAATCGGTGGGCTGCCCGTCGAGCAGCGCTTGAAAGCTGCCTAACAGCGAGAGAGAAAGAGCTGTCATGTCCTGCATGGGTATTGTTTGGTTTAAAAGTGGTCGTGAAATTTGCCTGTTAGATTATATCAGATGGATTAATGAGGTCACCAGACTGCTGGCGTGAGTCCTTCATACCATCCGAAACAAGTACAAATTTACGTGATCTGCCCATAAATCCGGTGATTTTCTCCAACGTTAACGGAAAACGGCAAATGTTCACGGAGCGTTCACGCAAGAATAACGAACTGGTTACGCACATCTGCGAAAATGTAGTCAAGAAAAACAACTGAGACACAAAACCTGGAGGCAGAAATGAACCACCCTTACGAAACCAACCTAAATGCAAACGAAAAATACAACAAAATGCTGAATGACGCCGCCGCCCATCGCCGGGCCCAGCAAATCACCGGGAAACGCCCTTCATTGCTCAAAGCCCTGTTCAGTGGGTTCTCGAAAGTAGAGAAGACCGGAAAAGTCGTGAGCAGCACCCGAGAAGCCGGCCGAGCCGCCTGAAGCGAAACTACCTGAAAACAAGACAAAATTGGAGAAAAATCATGAACCACCCATATGAAAGCAACCTGAATGCAAACGAAAAATACAACAAAATGCTGAATGACGCCGCCGCTTATCGCCGGGCCCAGCAAATCACCGGAAAACGCCCTTCATTGCTCAAAGCCCTGTTTGGCAGTTTCTCGAAAGTAGAACGGTCCGGAAAGGGCACCGCAGCCCCCACGGAGGCCAGCCCGGCAGCTTGACGATGACCGCACAAGATACCCAATGCGTAATGGGGGGAAAACGCAGTTTCTGAAAAGACCTGATTGTGAACCAGTCAGGTCTTTTGGGTTAATAAAGGGGCAGCCAATCCAGGACGTGCTGGATCTGCTGGTCCCAATACGCCCAGACGTGTTCGCCAGGACCCTCTTCATAAAGGACTTCCAGCCCGATCGATGCGGCGTGCGCCCGGAAGCGTGTATTTTGGGTATACAGGAAATCTTCCGTCCCGCAGCACTGGTAGAGCATGGGACGGGGGGCGCCTGACTTCACCAACTCATTGGCCAGGTAGCGCAGGTCGTTTCGTCCCCCCGGCAGGGCTTCCAAGGGCCCGAATATCCTTCTGAGCTCGGCAGTCCAGGCAGGGTCATCCGCGTGAGTCTGGACTTCGGTGGCAACGTCCAGCGCTCCGGAGAGGCTCGCCGCTGCGGCGTACTGCTCCGGATGGGTGAGCGCCAGCTTGAACGCACCGTACCCACCCATCGAAAGACCGGCGACAAATGTGTGCTCGCGCGCCCCGGACAGCGGGAAGAAGTGGCGGGCAACCCGCGGCACCTCCTCACTGATAAAGGTCCAATACCGGCCGCCTTCAGCCATGTCCGTGTAAAAGCTCCGGTGCACCGCAGGCATCACGACCGCCAGGGGCAGGACCTGGACATACCGTTCCACGGAAGTGCGGCGCCCCCAGATGGTGTGGTCATCGGAAAGCCCATGGAGCAGGAACAGCACCGGGTATTCCCGGCGGGTGTCAGGCGCCTCGGGCAAGGGCTCCGGGAGGATGACGTCCATTGAGGTATGGAGGTCGAGCACCTGGGATTTGAATTCACAGCGTATCAGGGCCATTGGGTCTCCTTTTCTGGCTGGTGCTTACCCCGGACTTGCGGTGGAATGAGAGCATGACCAGGGAGAGGTGAAAATGGAATGGGTTCACCGGCTAATTATAAGCCCTGTTTCCCCGCGACTGCCTTAGCCGCCTTGCAAGCCGGGCCGCCCAGTCAGGTGAAACCTGGTAAGTGAAAAAATCCTTCTCCGGTATCCGCTGGATTCCTGTTTTGTTCTTGATTTCAGCGTAGTATTGGACGTTCGTTTCCTTTAAAAAGGGCTGGATCAACCCGGTCAGGCTACCCCAGTGAACCACCAGCGGGACCGGGTGCCAGACGTTTTCGAAGTGCGCCCGGTAGTACATCACTGCCCGGGTGCTTGTGGAACCGGGGAAAGCCACAAAGGGTGCCTGGAACTCCCGGACCTGGGAAAAACTCCCTGCCTGCAGGACCTTTGGCAGGTGTTTTCGGGATGGATGGTTGCTGCCTTTTGAGCCCAACCACCCGGTGGGAGGACAGCGAAAAAGATAGACACGTTCATCCCAGGAGCCGATGAGGATTTCCATCTTGCCGTCATTGTCAAGGTCAGCCAGGGTGGGTGCGGCGAAGATCGGCCCGCGGGTCGTAAAGCTCATATTAATTGTCCCATTTGACGCGATGACATATACCTGCCCATCCCAACCACCCATGACGATTTCGACCAGCCCATCGCCATCCACATCGCCTAATTCAGGGGCTGACCAGAGAAATGTCCCGAGATCTAAGGGGAAACCAGGGAGAGTGGTCCCATCCGCTCGCCAGGCATACAGCCGGTCGGCACCGACGACAACTTCCAGCCGTCCATCGCCATCCAGGTCACCCAGGACGGGTTTGCTGGTAGAGTAGCTGCCTATTTGCTGTGGCCAGCCGGGAAGGAGAGAACCCTTTGCATCCCAGGCGTACACCTGGTCCGAAGCAGCAACTACGTCTAACGTTCCCTTCCCGAGAAGATCCCCGACCGCTGCACCAGACCAGACAAAATGCCCGGTCTCCTGGGGCCAACCTGCCAACGGGGTCCCATCCAGCTTCCAGACATACACATGCCTGTCCCACGAGCCGGTCACCACTTCGAGCTGCCCATCCCCGTCCAGATCCACTAAAACAGGTGATGCTGAGACAAAACCCTGGGTTTGTTCAGGCCAGCCAGGGAGCGGGTGACCCGCTGCATCCCAGGCGTACACGCATCCATCGTCCGAACCAACGATGACGCCCAGCCCGGGCTTTCCTGGTAAGGGAAATAAGACCGGGGAACTGTACACATCACCCCGGGTGCGCACCGGCCAGCCCGGGAGCAGTCTTCCCATCCGGTCGAATGCGTACAGGGCGTCATCATCGCAGCCCACCAGGATTTCTGGCTGCCCATCCCCATCGAAATCGCCTACCGCCGGTCGGGAGGCGAAAAAATTGCTCCCATGAGCGGGGAATCCCGCCAGGGGAACCCCGTTTTGTTTCCAGGCATACAAGGCGTCCGAACCGGCGATGATCTCAGGCTGCCCGTCTCCATCCAGATCGGCCACAGTCACCTGTGCGCTGATATACCCACCTGTTGGAAATGTGTTGGGGTCCGCATAAAGCAGCCGGCGCACCTGGAAATGCAGCAGCACCCACAGCAGCCATTCAGAACCCAGCGCGACTGCGGCGGCTCCCAGGTAGCTCCACCGCGGGATCAGCAAGACGTTCAGCACCAGGTTGAACACGGCTACAAAGCCCATCGCCAGCGTGACCCGCACCTGTCTTTGGGCGGCATACAGCCAGTAGCCGTTGAGCAGGTAAAGGAACATCGCGGGCAGCGCCCAGACCAGCAACCGGAAAGTCCAAACTGCGGGCGGTCTGGCGGTTTCGATGCCGAAAAAGACGCTCAACAGCGGCTCTGCCAG
>QKGK01000107.1 GCA_003250455.1 Chloroflexota bacterium
GGCGCAGGCGCGCCCAGATCCAGGAGTCGGCGGCTGTCCAGTCCGCGGTGTGGATATCGGCGTCAGCCGGGGCTTGCTCCAGCAGGGAGAGCACCAGCCGGGCGGCATTCCAGACCTTGTTGGCAAAGTTGCGGTTCGATTCCACTTTCTGCAGGCTGAGGTTGCTGTCCTTACCAGGGGAGGAACCTACCAGCAAGGCAAAGCGCAGAGCGTCCGTGCCCATGTCGTCCATGACCTCCAGCGGGTCGATCACGTTGCCGGTGGTCTTGCTCATCTTGCGGCCGATCTCATCGCGGATGATGCCGTGCAGGTACACAGTCTCGAAGGGTATTTTTCCAGTGAATTCCAGCCCATCCATGATCATGCGGGCCACCCAGAAGAAGAGGATATCATAGCCGGTTTCCAGTACCGAAGTGGGGTAGAAGTATGCCAGGTCTTTGGTTTGTTCCGGCCAGCCAAGCGTGGAGAATGGCCACAATCCGGAGGAGAACCAGGTGTCCAGCACGTCAGGATCCTGCTCCAGTTCTACCCGTTTGCCATAATGTTCTTCTGCCTGGGCATTTACTTCCTCTTCAGTGCGGGCGCAGAACATCTTGCCGTCCGGGCCGTACCACACCGGTATGCGGTGCCCCCACCACAATTGACGGGAAATACACCAGTCTTCGATGTTCTCCATCCAGTTGTAGTACACCTTGGTGAAGAAGTCCGGGACGATCTGGATGCGCCCATCTTTTACGGCGGCCAGCGCGGCTTCTGCCAGTGGTTTGATCGTTACGAACCATTGGGTGGAGATCATCGGCTCGATGATCTCGCCGCCGCGCTGGGAACGCGGCACTTTGAGGGCGTAGTCTTCCTCTTTAATCACCAAATCAGCTTTCTTCATGTCAGCCCACAGGTTCTTGCGGCACTCGAAGCGATCCTGCCCGGCGTAAGGCCCGCCTTCTTCGTTGATCGTGGCGTCTTTATTGAGGATCGAGATGATCGCCAGTTCGTGGCGTTCGCCGATGGCGTAGTCGTTGATGTCGTGGCCGGGGGTGATCTTGAGTGCGCCGGTGCCGAACTCGCGGTCTACATAGTCGTCGGCGATCACGGGAATTTCGCGGTCAAGGATGGGTACCAGGGCAGTCTGTCCGATGAACTTCTGGTAGCGCGGGTCTTCAGGGTGGACGGCCACGGCAGTATCGCCGAGGATCGTCTCCGGGCGGGTGGTGGCTACCGGGATATATTCATCGGTACCTTTGATGCGGTACTTGAAATAGTACAGCTTGCCCTGTTCGTCGGAATATTCCACTTCCAGGTCGGAGACGGCCGTCTGAAGTCCCGGCGACCAGTTGATCAGGCGCGGGCCGCGGTAGATCAGGCCTTTCTCGTACAGGCTGACAAAGGCTTCCCGCACGGCCACGGAGAGGCCTTCGTCCAGGGTGAAGCGTTCCCGCGTCCAGTCGCAGGAGGCACCCAGGCGGCGGATCTGCTGGGTGATGATCCCGCCGTATTTATGCTTCCATTCCCAGGTGCGATCGATAAAGGCTTCCCGGCCGATGTCTTCGCGGCGTTTGCCTTCGGTTTTCATCAGTTCTTTTTCAACTTGCAGCTGGGTGGCAATCCCGGCATGGTCGCTACCCGGCACCCACAGGGTAGGGATGCCCTTCATGCGGTGGTAGCGGATCATCAGGTCTTCCATGGCGACGAAGAGGGCATGCCCCAGGTGCAGTTCGCCGGTCACGTTTGGCGGGGGGATCGAAATGACAAACGGTTTGATCGAGGGGTCGTGGCCGGGCTTGTTGGGGTCGTTGATCGGCTGGAAGTACCCGCTCGATTCCCACATCTGGTAGATGTGTTCTTCCGTTTGGCTAAAGTCATAGGTTTTTGGTAAGGTGTGTTTACTCATTTCTATTCAGGCTCCTAAAAAATTGGGGAATTATTTAAGTTGGGAAATGCCTGGCAGGAGACGTCACGGCGCAGCCGGGCTGAACCAGCCGGAATACGCCGGTCACACTCCTTCCAAATCATGATCTGTCTGTTTGTGGTGCTCATGGTTTGCTCCTATAAACAAAAAACGCCTTCATCCAAAAGGACGAAAGCGAACTTCCGCGGTACCACCTTCATTCACAAACGAAACAGTTTTATTTGTTTCGCTCGCACACTCACCCTGACCATCATCAGGGTTGCGCTGTAACGGGCTTACCCGTGCCGGTCTACTCTTAAACGATGGATTGCATCGTAAATTTCTTCGGCATCCGTCCAGGCGACCTTCAGGAGATGACTTTCTCGGAGGGCTTTCAGCCGGTGGCCCTTCCTCTCTTATCGGAGTGTCGATCTCCCTACTCCTCCCGGATTAGGAATCGTATTTGGTTGATGTGCTGATTATACAAATATCTCAATGGATTGTCAACCTGGGGGGAAGGAGGTGCTGAAGGAGGGATTATAGGCGCATGAAAATTAATAATCAATCTGCCTCTGTCTGTTTTGTGACGCCAAGGTTTATTCGGGCTCGGAAATTTTTTCCACCAGCCCGGTGCTGCCGTCCACCCGGAGACGTTCTCCCGTCTGGATGCGCTCGGTAGCCTGGTGGACGCCGACCACTGCCGGAATGCCGTATTCGCGCGCTACAATCGCCCCATGCGTCATCATCCCGCCGGTCTCCATTACCAGACCACCTGCGGCCAGGAACAGCGGTGTCCAGGCGGGGTCTGTGCCCGGGCACACCAGAATTTCTCCGGGTGCGAGATTGGCCTCATGGGGGTCAAAGACCACGTGGGCAATCCCTTCCACCACGCCAGGTGACACCGGGCTGCCAGCCAAGTTGTCCCCTCCGGAACCGTCAGCCTGGATACCTTCATAATAAGTGCGGCCATTGCTCATGATCAGACGCGGGACCTGTCTTCGCTGCATTTCATGGGCATAGCTGGCGCGGTGTTCGGCAACCAGGGCTTTCCAGTCACGCTCCTCCCCGGCGGCCAGGGCTTCCAGCTCGTCCAGGAACAGGTAGAACAGGTCATCTGCCTGAGATAATTTTCCCTGCCGGACGAGTTCTGCGCCTTGTTCCAGCAGCATTGGACGCATAATGCCCATCATCTGAATGATGTAGAACTTGGGGCTTTCACGCAGTCCGGCCAGGGCACGCACCCGCCGGGATAACCCACCGATCAGCCGGGCTTTGATGCCTCCGGCAAAGGTCTTGCGGGCAGCGTTCTGCAAGGCTTCAATGGCGGCTTCAGCTTCGGCTTCCCCGCGGCGGAAAACGGCATCCGGCGCACTGTGCTCGTCGGTGATGCGCAGATAGCTTTGCACCGTCTGGATGATCTGAGTTGGGTTCTCCCTCCAGCGTGGGCGGCCGATGTCTATCTCTCCCAGGCCGCGCATGCCGTACTCTTCTAGAAATGTATCCAGGGCTTGTTGGGCGGTGGGAGGCAGCTCTCCTGTCTGATAGCGTTCGGACAGCTGTTCAGCGTGATGGCTGGTGATTGCCTGGAAAGCTTCCGCGTCCGAGCGGATGGTTTGGGCAGTGGCCCACAGCTTCAGGTCCATCTCCGTGGTGACGTTGTTGGGCAGCCCGCGGGTGATCTTGAGCGCCAGTTCGTTATTACCAGTCAGATGATGGGAAACCTTATTCAGTGGTAACAGTGGTATCATGCCGACCAAAGCACCTGCGATTATCTCCGGTATGGCGTAGGGAAAGGCGTTTTTTATCTCTTTATAGAGATGGACAGCTCCCGTCAGGCTTGCAGAATCAAAATATTTTGCCGAGAGTGCAGCCAGCTCAGCTTCAGATTTCCCTTTGATCTCAGCAGCTTTGTCTTCCGGGTCTTT
>QKGK01000452.1 GCA_003250455.1 Chloroflexota bacterium
GCCAGGTGTTTGCTGTGCCCGTAGGGAAATTGCTCTCCCGGGACATTGAATTGAAACCCTTCGTCGACAATTTCATCCGGGTGAATGCCCAATGCCGCAGTTGAGCTGGTGTGAACGACCCGCCCGATCCCTGCCCGGAGGGCCGCCTCCATCACATTGCGGGTTCCCTCCACATTGACCTGGTACATGGTGTCTTTCCCCTGATTCCAATGGTCGACCACCCCGGCAGCATTGAAGACAACATCTATCCCTTGCATGGCCGGAGCCAAACTCTCGGGGTCCAGCACATCTCCGGTGACGAATTCAAATGGGCCGCCTTCCAGTAGGTCGTGCCTGGAATTAGGGCGTGCCATAATGCGGACGTCCCAGCGGCGTTCGATCAGCCGCAGGGCAATATTTGAGCCCACAAAACCGGTGCCGCCTGTTACTAATGCTTTCGCCATTTCTCTATCGCTTCTACCAATCCTTGGCTGGTGTGTTCCTGGGCAACAATGTCAACCCGGATACCCAATTTACCCGCTTCTCTTGCGGTGGTTGGACCAATACAGGCAACAGTTATCCTGGCAAGTATTTCAGAAAGCGGGTCTGACTGACCCGCATCCAGCAGCATATCTGCCAGGGCATGGACTCCCGAAGGGCTGAACAGCGTTACCACGTCCAAATCTTTATTTTGCAACTGCTGCAAGACCATGCGGTTTGAAGGAGCAGATTTTATAGAATAGGTGCTTACTTCATCCACGATGCAGCCACGTAATATCAATTTTTTCGGTAGTTCCGGTAAGGCAAATTCTGAGCGGGCCAGCAGTACCGAATCCCCGCTATTGACGGGCAGTGCTTTCCCCAGTTCTTCACCGGTAAATTGCGCAGGGACAAAATCCGGGAGGATTCCCCAGGATTGCAACGCCTGAGCCGTGGCTGTCCCGATTGCTGCGATTTTTAAACCACCCAAGCAGCGGGAGTCCAGCTTCAGTGCGCCCAGCTGATTGAAAAAAGCGCTTACGCCATTTACGCTGGTAAACACCACCCAGGTATATTTCTGCTCCAAAACCGCATCCTCAACCGCCTGGACGAACCGGTTTAAATCCGCGGGCGGTGCAGTTTGGATCAGGGGAATGTGGACAACCTCAGCCCCTGATGCAGACGCTTTTTTATCAAACTCATCCCAGGGATAATGCTCAGCAATTTGATTATTCCCATTGGAACCGGAGAAAGATTTGGTATTCAGGATACGCAGTCCAAAAAGCGGGCGTTGAGCAGAATTCTCAAACCAGCTTAATTTTTCGTGCTGTTCAACTACTTTCCCAACTACGAGAATTGTCGGCGGTGAAATTAAACACCCTTTCTCAACAATATCGTTCAATGTCCCGACAAGGGTTTTTTGGGCAGCTGTCGTGCCGCGCTCGATCAGGGCTGCGGGTGTATCCGGCTCCCTCCCTGATTTGATCAGCTGCCCGACGATCTGCGGAAGATTTTTTACCCCCATCAGGAAGACCAGCGTATCTGCGCCTAAACTGCCTTGCGACCAGTCTTCTTCCGGGTTCTCAATATCGGTTGAGCGATGGCCGGTGATGAAAGCGGCGCTGTCTGCAATCCCGCGGTGGGTGATGGGGATCCCGGCATACGCAGGAACCGAGATAGCGCTGGTGATCCCGGGAATAATTTCGAATGGGATACCTGCTTCGGCCAATGCAGCAGCCTCCTCGCCTCCCCGGCCAAAAACAAACGGGTCCCCCCCTTTCAGGCGGACAACCCGTTTTCCTTCCAGGGCTTTTTGAACCAGCAAAGCGTTAATTCCTTCCTGTGGAAGGGGGTGGTGGTCGGGTTGTTTCCCCACTGCAATGTGTTCAGCGTGGGGTGCAAGCAGCAGCAGCTGGGGGTTTGCCAGCCGGTCGTAGGCAACCACATCCGCTTCCATCAAACGATCGGCTCCACGGAAGGTCATCAGCCCCGGGTCACCCGGCCCAGCCCCCACCAATGACACGAAGCCGACCGTTGAAGGTTTATCCATGGTTGGAACCTGATTTCAGCAAATCCAAAGCATAGGATTTGGCCTGATCGTAGCCGTCCCGATTGAGTACTTCCAAGACCTGTGACTCAATTAATTGGTATGCCAGGTTGATGCGTTCGTCTCCGGGAGAAGTGTTGTCCAATAAGTCCTGGCGGAGGTCGCCAAGCAGGGCGGTGAATTCCCCATACTCAGGCCCAAATTCATCTTCCAGTTTTTCTCTTATGTAACGCGCAAGTGTGGGGCTGGCGCCGCCAGAGGAAACCGCGAGGGTAAATTCCCCGCGCCGGACTAATGCAGGCAAAATGAAGTTGCAGTGGGCAGGATCGTCAACGGTATTGATCAGACAACCTTCTTCTTGTGCTTCTTGCCAGATGCGCTCGTTCACTTCGGGATCATCGGTGGCAGCAACCACCAGGAAAGCCCCTGATAAATCGCCACGACGGTAATCGCGCCGGATCCAGTTCAACTGGCTTTTGTTCACTAAATTTTCAAGGTCATCCGTAACCAGGGGACTAATCACATCAATAACTGCATCTGCTTCTAATAGTCCCCGAACTTTCCGGAGTGCAACCTGCCCTCCTCCGATCACCAGCGTACGTTTGTCTGCGAGGTTGATCAGGCAGATTGGGTATGTTTTCATATGTACTTTTTAGCACAATCGCAATCCTCAGTCAAGTGACGGATGTCCCTATGAACTGGCTGACAAATGTCTGCTAAAAGACCTGTATTAAAGGAGATTTTATTGATTCTAAATGTGGGTTGCTTAGGTGTTGCTGACGGTCAGATACGTTCGTGCACCTTCACTCAACTGGGGGTATTGTGTACGTGAACTACTGGTCCTCCCTTTGGTAGCGTTCTTCCTACTGGTCGAGGATAAATACGCCCATCACCTGAGTAAAATTGTTGTTTCCCAGGGCAATCAGGGCTGTTCCGTCCGGCGCCAGGAAGTTTGCTTCCAACCACAGGGAATATCCTGCACCTGATACGGCCCAGGATTTTACCAGTTCCCCGGAGGGAACCAGCCGGATGTGTACAGCGCCGCTGAATAGGATCACGGTCTGCGCGCCGGTCTGCGGGTCTGTGGAAGGAAAGCAGTTGTTGTAGCGGTAGGTATTGGTGAGGTAGTACCAATCGCCCGCCGCGGGATCTGCGGCGCGCATCTGCAGGGAAAGGGGAGAATTGATATCCCGCAGGATCAGCCAATCTCCATCCGCCGAAAAGCAGGCAAAACCGAGGACCGAGTTTGGATCATCCCAGAGGATTTCCGTGGTATTCGATTCGCTGTGATAAAAATAGGTCTTAAGGTTGGATGCAATCAACAGGTGGAAATCTACCTGGTTTAGATCATTCAGATAAGACAGGTAGTTGAAATACTCATCAACGGCGGGCGTTATTTGCAGCATGTCAGCGAGGATATTACCCCGATGATCGTTCGCCAGGTCAAAGTACATCAAGGAATTTTCCAGATCGATTCCGATCATATACAGGTCGTTGTTCAGCCAGCCATTGTAGGTCCTTGTATGGATGCTGGCATCCCAATCGTATACCCAAATTTCGTTTCCCCCTTTATCCAGGATCGTGGTGCGATAGTGCAGAAGCTGCCCGGCGTAGCCGATATACTCGGTGAGGGCTGTGTGACTGCCGTTTGGCGAGACCAGCGGCTTTGCAGCAAATGGATCCAGCACTTCTTCAATGGCGGTGAAGGGCGTGCAGGGCGTCCCTGTCATGGCGGGAGCGTTTCTCAGACGGACGGTGATGGTGTCTCCCGCTGTCCAATTGAGGTTGCC
>QKGK01000323.1 GCA_003250455.1 Chloroflexota bacterium
CTCTTTGCTTTTGTTGAATTGTACGATTTTATCCGCAGCCACCGCCGCTGGGGCCCGCCTTGAGTTCAAGTTTTACTTTGGGGGTGAACTCGATCTCTTCCAGCAGTTCGTGGTCGGGGTTGGAGGCCGGGGTATTTGCACCGAGCGCAGCGTCGAAGGTGAAGGTCATGTCCTCACCGGGGAGCAGGGTCAAAGCGGCGTTGTGTCCATTTTCTGTAGCAAACACGTTAAGCCAGTAGTTGATCCCGCCTTCCAGTATATAGACGTTGTGCAAACGCTCCGCTTGCAACATCTTCCAGGCTTCGGTGGAAGCTTCTTCGTTATTGCTCATCACCACAAATACCGCGTTGGACGGCTCCAGCCGCAGCGTGCCCACGATTTGTTCCAGTTCGTCGTAGGAGTAGTTCTCGGCATCCTGAATGTGGAAGAGGTTGTAGTCGCTTTCTGAGCGGATATCGAGCATGAAGAGCTTGATATCGTCGTTGTGGATCAGGCTGAGCAGTTCTGCAGGGTGGATCTGGTAAGCGCGTTCATCAGCGAGTTCAGGGCCTTTCTCAACAGAGAGGGCGTCCCATTTCTCGGCAACAGTCGGTTGGCCGATCAGCAGAACGACCAGGGCGACCATCACAAGCGCACCAGCGCCAGCGTAGCGCATTTTGGGGGCTTTTTTGATGTCCACACCACCAAAGATGGCTTCGAGCTTCTCGCCGCCCCAGAACATAAACAGCGCCATCAGGAGGACCAGCAGCACGACCACACCGGTGGGCAGGTTGAGCCAGTCCATCAGGGTAAAGCGCCCCATGTAGGAGGAGTAGAAGAAGTCAGTGTAGTATTCCACGGTCTCGCCAAAGGTGAAGATGCCGAAAAGCACACCAAGAGCAAAGAAGATACCGTCAATTTTGGCGGTTGCCACAGCCACCAGGGAGGTGCCGGGGCAAAAGCCGCCCAGGATAAAGCCAACGCCCATGATCAGCCCGCCAACGATGCCGGGCCATAAATAGGTCGGGTTGACCCAGACCAGGTTGTAGTCCAGCAGGCCGAGCGCCGAGGCGAGGAAGATGCCCACCATGGCAACGATAATGCCGGTGAACATGACTTTGAGGACGGTCAGGTCTTTGAAGTAGAACTGTGCCGCCAGCTTATCGGATTTGGCAAACCCGGCGATCTCCAGTGCATAGCCGAAAGCAAAGCCGATCAGCAGAAAGACCACATAACCGCCATACTGTCCAAATAAAGAAGTTACATTAACAGGGAAGGGAGCCATTGTTTTCTCCTTAGTTCCAAAGTTTGCGGACGAACCAGGCCAGGGCATATGCGCCGCCAAATACGGCGAACATGAATGCCCAACTGCCTGCCGAAAGGACAGCGCCGCCGGATAATGCCTGCCCGGAGGTGCATCCACGGGCCAAACGGGCGCCAAAACCCATAAAGCTGCCGCCCAAAAAGGCGAAGAACCAGCGTTTTTGTTTGCTGATATTGGGGCCTTTGTTGGTCTCAACTTTTACCCGCCCGTGCAGCCAGCCGGATGCGAACCCGCCCAGCAGCACACCAATGGTGACAAACACCACCCAGCTGTCCAGCGGGTTTTTATCGCCGCCGGCCATTTCCAGCAGGTAGGGGGTCGTATCGACGTGCTGGGGGACGATCAGGTCTTCAAAGAAGACGATGATGCGGTTCAGGCCGCCGGATGCGCCAAGGCCGTTGCCCGTGAAGAAGAACGAGGCAAACAGCACCAGGCCAAGAAATGCGCCCGCCACATAGGGGTTTGTAAATGGCTTCGCTTCGCGGGTCTTTTTACTTCGTGTGTTTTCTGCAGTTGTCATATTATTTTTCCTCCGTCTGGTCAGAGTCGGATGTGGAATGGGTTTCCACTTCATCCCAACCCAGCATCATTGATTTGATCCCTGCCATTGGGGTATGGCCGGTGGTCGTCATGTAGACATGCACAATGACAAAGGAGACGAAGCTCCATGCGACCAGGGTGTGGATGGGGGCTAATAAAGGTAAGCCACCCAGTTTTGCGGCAATCCCGGGCCACTGCTGTACGCCCCACATCAGGAGTCCGGTGATGATCTGGGCAGGCAGCAGGATATTAAGGATGGCAAAATAGGTGATCTTTTGAATTGGGTTCAAACGGTTCCGGCGGGTCTTTTCAAAGGGGTGTTCTTCTCCCTTGAAAATACCGCTTATGTAGAATTGGGCCTGGACGATCATCTGGTTGAAGAAACCCTGCGGCTTGGGGATAAATCGCTGGATATCTCCGCTGACCAGGTTGTAGAACAGGGCCAATACGGCGTTGGCAACCAGCAGCCCAGCCATGATGTTGTGCACCAGCACAACACCTTTGAAACTGAACATGCCGAACATTTCAGGCTTGTGGATCACCAACCCGGTGAATGCCAGGATGAAGATCGTGAGAGCCTGGAGCCAGTGCCACAGCCGTTCGTAGAAGGTATACATATAGATCTTTTCGATCTCCGGTTCGTGCTGGGCCTGCTTGCGGGCTGCCCAGGCACGGATACCGCCGTGGACAGATACGCCGCCAAGCACACCGAGGAACATGATGACGCCAAACCAGTCGATCCAGGAGATGCTGTTATGACCGAAGATGTAAAGCTCCTGTTTTTCGGGAGCAGGCTGGTAGTAGAGTGCGCCATCATCGTCAACGAACATCTCACCATCGGTGATGGTGTTGTTCCCCTGGACAAATTCGGGCAGCACGCCGCCGGGCACATAACCGGCCAGCTGCACCGCTTCTGCCAGGCGGGAGTCTTCTGTATGGCAGGTTTCGCATTCACGCGTAGCCCATTCGCTGCCAGCCACATTATGGTTGATGCTGTAAGGCTGCACTTCTGCCTGGATGCGGGGGTCGTCCAGACCGAGGTCTGCCAGAAGCCCGGCAACCACGGCCACTTTCGCCTCAGTGTCCAGCTTGAGCTCTGTGCTGTCTACCTGGCCGTTGCCGTTCTCGTCCAATGCCTGGACAATTTCAGCAGAGTAGCTGTCGCCGTCCAGGTAGGCGGCTTCCAGCATTTCCTGCGGCACCGGGCGCTCCGGGTTTCCATATACCCAGAACCAGGCGCTTACCAGGTTGTAGGGGGCTAATTTCACGGTACCGTCTACATTTTCGCGCTGGAGAATGGTGGGGGCAAAACCGGTCACCAGGTCGTTGATCGTGCCGGTGTCACCTTCCGTACCGCGGCAGGTGGTCTCTGCGGTGCCATCGGTTTCCACAACTGTCCAGTCCACCTGCTGGGTGGCAGGAGCGTACATTTGCGGTATGTGGCAGGTTTCGCAGTGGACGGCTTCCATGTGCTGGTCAGCGTAAGGCAGCCAGTCATGGGAGCTTTCTGTGTTATGGCAGGATTCACAGCGGCGCATGGTGTCGATCTGGTCCGGGTCAACCGTTACCTGGGCGCTCTGGCCGCGGGCAAAGTCGTGGTCCGGCTGGTAGAGGTATTCTCCCAAATCCAGGCGGCGGGGGTCAAAGTCCAGATGTTCGAGGGAATCTGCGCCGCTGCCCTGGAAGAACACCGGGTTGTTGAGCGAGAAGTGGCAGTCGGTGCATTCCACCAGACGCTCGATGTGGACATCCCAGGAGCGGGTGAGGGTTTCTTTGTCGTCCAGGTTCATCCCTGAAGCAGAGAGTCGTTCTGCCGCATAGACTACCCCTGTGGTGGCGGTTTCCCAGCCGCTGCTGGTATCGCAGCCGGTGATCACAACCGGATCAGAAGGTTCGTGTACCGTACCGTGGCATTGTCCACAGTTTTCATTTTGGGGA
>QKGK01000088.1 GCA_003250455.1 Chloroflexota bacterium
CTCCAATGGAGGTTAGCGCTATTTTTGAGAATGCAACCTTTGCCTGCTCCGAAGGGGTAGCGATTACAGTGCTGACCAATATGCTGGGTGAAATTACACAGCGAGTTCACCGGTTTTCCCGCTGGTATTCCGCACCGGCACGTGCCTTTGGCCTGATATCGATGCGGAATCCGCAAACCAACCGCTGTTTTTGGGGACTGGCACCTGAAGCAATGCATCAGTGGGGAGAACTGATCATGCAGATGACTGAAGAGATTGAGGCAAAAAGCGGGCTGATCCATGCCATGCTGATCATTGATAACCTCGAGGACCAATATTACCGTCCACCGCAAAAATTGATGGCTGCCTGCCAGTGCGACCCGCCCAAGAAAATCTGGGTAAAGACGGAGTTCCTGGAAAACAACGAAATCATCTGCGAACACTGCCAGCAGGATTTTAAATTCTGAGGCTAATCCTAAGTTGGGCGTGAATTAAGCCCAACTTGGGATTTTATATCAGAGGGTAATTAGCCATTGCTCTAATGTAACCTTTTTTCGGTTGCTAGTACACGATATTGAGGAAGGACGACGACCTTAAAGGTCGTTTTTTTATTTTTCTCCAGTTATTGATTGAGAATTTGATTCGTTGGGCGGTCAGAATCGGGGTTGATAAATTACCAGGCTACCTGAAATCAGCAGTCAGATCAACTTCAGACGTAATCTTTTCCTAAGGGTTTTGTAAAAATCTTTCAATACTTTCGTAAGGATTGATTTGTAGACTTACAGCATATTCGAGGAAAGGAGCGAGCTATAGAAAATAAAAATCTTGTTGAAACCAAGAATGGAAAAATTCGAACTGTGATAGGAGCAAAAATGAAAAAGAAATTGATGTTGTTTGCGGTTGTAGCGGTGCTGTCCTTGCTGGTTGTGATCCCGGCCTCCGCGAACCGCGGTGATGGCGCCCTGGGAGAGGTATATGTAAGCGAGCAAGGCCTGTATTACGACACCTTTGTCAGCGCAACTGTATTACCGATGGAAGGCCCATTTCAGAAATTGGAAAATGGCGTGACCAAGTATGGCCCTGGGACCCCGGGGTACCTCGGCGGGCGATGGTGGATCGACAATAACGGCAACGATATAATGGATGAAGCGGATACCTTCCTGTTGTGCCCGCTGCTTGGCCCTGGACGGGCGGAATCCTCATCCTAGAGAAAATGCCTGGATAGGATAGCTTCCCTGAACCTCGAATAAGGGATGGACTCTCGCTCCCCAGAAAAAACAAAGGTGCAAGCCTGCGTGATTTCTGGGGAGCTTTCTTGTTTGGGGGATATCTAGTTTCCTGTTTGGTGAATTTCTCCATCTGCCCTCGATTATAATTGTTTGGGTAACAACGATCCAACTATCTTGCACATGAATGGAATTTCCTCATGATTGACTACTCAAAACGAATCAAAGACTTTCAGAAAAATTTGTCAGCACAGGCTGAGTTGGCGTTTTTCCCTATTTCCGCAGATCTCCAGTATCTGGCCGGAGTGAGCAGGGGAATGCCAACCTTTGGGGCCACGCATCACCCCGGTGAGTGGGTGGAAGGCTTATGGATTACCCCGGACAGTAAACCTGTGATGGCCTTAACCCGGATGACTGCCAGCTTCAGCCCGCCAAAAGGGATTGATGAGGTCATGGTGTTAGGTGACCATGACGATCCGGTGGCTTTTCTGAAGGATGTTTTTGGAAAGCTGAGCACCACTAATCCAAAGCGGATCGCAGTGGGAGAAAAAACCTTCGCGGATACGCTGCGCCACCTTCAGGGGATGGTGCCAGGGGTGCAATTTTCTTCAGGGTCCACTTTGCTCTCCGAACAGCGGATCGTCAAATCTCCTGAGGAACTTGCCCTGATGAAAAAAGCGGGAGAGATCACCGAGGCGGCATTTACCGAGGTTGTGCAGCAATTGAAACATGGGATGACGGAATTGGATGTGATCCTGGAAGTCGATTCCCAATTGCGAAGGCAAGGAGGATTTGGACCTTCATTCAACACCACATTGTATGTGGTTGGGCCAAACCATGAATTATTGTTCAACCAGCAGGAGACCACCTGGCCGAGAGTATTGACAGCTCCGGTTTCAATTTTGTTCGACTTCGGCGCGATCTATGAGGGATATTGCTACGATTTTGGCCGAACGGTTTCTTTTGGCGCACCGTCTGAGGATCTGCTGCTTGCCCACCGGTTGGTAATGGCTTCCCAGGCTGCCGGGATTGCCACAATGAAATCCCGCGCTGCCACAGCCGAGCAGGTGGATGCTGCAGCCCGGGCTGTGATCGAAAATGCCGGGATGGGCGAAACTTTCCGGCACCGGCTGGGGCATAGCATTGGGCTGGATGTGCATGAGCCGCCTTATCTGACCAAAGGGGATGAGACCGTATTGCAGGAGGGGATGCTGTTTACCGTGGAGCCGAGTGTTTTGGTACCATTTGCAGGTTCCGCCCGTGTGGAGGATATTGTCATGGTTGGCCCGGACGGCGGCATTCCCTTGACTTCCGGCTTCCAGGAATTGATCGTCATCGAGTAATCGAACAGGAGCGCATGGTGAAAGAATTTGAACTTTTCGATTTGCGGGTGACCGTGCATGAAATTCGGGGAAAATCCGTTTGCGGAATGCAGGTCGGGGATTATTTTGAGGTGACTGAAAGTAGTAGGCTGCGGATCCCGGAAGGGAAACATTTTTGCATTTATGCCCTCAGTGCGACGCTGCCATTTATCGCGGCAAAACAGCGGGACCTTGCCGAAAACGATTGGCTGGAAATCGATAGTTTCATCGCCTGCCCGGACCCGGAAGAACAGCTGATTATGCGGATCGAGCGAATTGGCCGCAGAACCCTGGATAGCGATACCCTCACATGACCAGACGAGAAATCAGCCTGGCTTTCCAGACAAATAAAACCGCCGCAGAGTATATTGCGCTGGCAAAATGGGTGAACCAGTATCCTTTTGACGGCGTCAGCGTGTATTGTGATGCGCCGTTCCATCCCAGCTATGGACCGCTGCTGCTGATGGCACCATACCTGGAAAAAGCCAGGGTTGGCCCGGCAGCGGTATCTCCATTTAGAATCCATCCGATCGACATTGCCGCAGAAACAGCCTTGCTGGCTGATGTTGCCCCAGGAGGAGTGTATCTGGGTCTGGCGAGAGGGGCGTGGCTGGCGGAGCACGGCATCCGGGAACCTGAAAAGCCGATCCAGGGAATTCGGGAAGCAATAGAGATCGTACACAAGATGCTATCTGGGGAAAGCGCTGGGTACGAGGGAGAGGTTTTTTCCATCGGGGAGCATGTCAGGGCGCCATACCCGTTACCCACTGACCATATCCCAATATTGGTCGGCACGTGGGGGAAGAAGCTGTCTACATTGGCTGGTGAGCTTGCCGATGAAGTGAAAATTGGGGGCTCTGCCAACCCGAAAATGGCGGTGTATTTGAGCAAATTTATCCGGGAGGGAGAGCGGCTTGCCGGAAGAGAACCTGGCAGTGTAAAAATCGTTGTGGGGGCAGTCACCGTGGTAGATGAGGACCGGGAAATAGCCCGGCGAGCTGCCCGGAGGGAAGCGGCTTTGTATCTGCCAGTAGTGGCAGCCCTGGACCCAACTGTTGAGGTTGATCCGGAATTGGTATCCCGGATGGAAACACTGGTGCAGCAGGGCGACCATGAAGCGGCAGGTGCGCTGATCCCGGATAGCCTGCTGGACAAGTTCGCTTTT